>NZ_RBLT01000023.1:0-55571 GCF_003989315.1 Microbacterium sp. HSID17254 | reverse complement strand
GCGGCGGCACCCGCGTCGCGGCGTTCATCGTCGCGGCCGCCCTCGTCGGCGGCGTCGCCGGATTCGGCGGCGGCGCCCTGCTCACCGGGCTGCAGGACTCCCCGTCCTCCGGCACCGCCCAGGGCCCGCAGACCGTCACCGTCAACAACCCCGGCTCGGTCAACGAGACCACTGCCGTCGCGACCGAGGCCCTGCCCTCCGTCGTCACCATCGAGGTGGCCGGATCGCAGGAGGCCGGCAGCGGCTCGGGCGTCATCATCAGCAAGGACGGCTACGTCCTCACCAACACCCACGTGGTCACCCTCGGTGGGGCGGCGGCCGATCCGACCATTCGCGTCACGACCTCCGACGGCCGTATCTACGACGCCACCGTCGTCGGCACGGACCCGATCTACGACCTCGCGGTGATCAAGCTCACCGATGCGGAGGGCCTCACGCCGATCGAGTTCGCGGACTCGTCGAAGCTCAACGTCGGCGACACCGCCGTCGCGCTCGGAGCCCCGCTGGGCCTGGCGAACTCGGTCACCACCGGCATCGTGAGCGCGCTGAACCGCAGCATCCAGATCGCCTCCTCCGCGCTTCCCGACTCCTCCTCCGAGGACGCCCCGCAGCAGCAGGCGCCGGAGGACGGGCAGAGCGAAGGGCCGTTTCAGTTCGATCTGCCGGGCAACAGCGGTCAGCAGGCCACCGAGTCGATCTCGATCGCCGTGATCCAGACGGACGCCGCGATCAACCACGGCAACTCGGGCGGCGCCCTCGTCAACAGCAAGGGCGAGCTGATCGGCATCAACGTCGCCATCGCGAGCTCTGGCAGCTCCGAGGAGTCGGGCTCGATCGGCATCGGCTTCGCTATCCCGTCCAACATCGCCAAGCGCGTCGCGGACGAGATCATCGCCGACGGCGCGGCCACCCACGGTCTGCTCGGCGCATCGGTCCGCGATGCCTCCGGCGTCGAGGGCGCGACCGAGGCCGGTGCGTACATCGCCGAGGTCACCGACGGGGGCGCGGCCGCGGCCGCCGGTCTCCAGGCCGGCGACGTCGTGACGAACTTCAACGGGGTGCCGATCACGAGCGCGACCGACCTGACCGCTCAGGTCCGTGCGGCGGCGGCCGACAGCACGGCTGACGTGACCTACGTCCGCAACGGCAAGCAGAGTCAGATCGAGGTGACGCTCGGCACGCTCGCCGGCTGATCGCCCCGTCAGAGAAGGACGCCACCCGCGCGATAGGCTCGCCGGGTGGCGTCCTTCTCTTTCGGCACCGGCAATGCGGCCAAGCTGCTCCGGATCCCGCTGTACGCCCTCGGCCGTCTCGGCACCCTCGTCGTGCCGCGCGGTCGGCGCTGGGTCTTCGGCTGCGGCGCCGGCGTCGGCGACGGTGCTCTCGCCCTGCACCGGTATGCGGCAGCGAAGGGGCATGACACCCTCTGGCTGACCGGGTCAGCGCGCGAAGCGGCCGACGCCGAGGCCCTCGGCCTGCGGACCGTCCCGCGGGGCGGCCTCCGCGGCTGGTGGGCCACGGCCCGCGCCGGCGTGCTCGTCGTGACGCACGGCCTCGGCGACGTGAACCGCTACGGCAACGGCGGTGCCTTCGTCGTGCAGCTCTGGCACGGCATCCCGCTCAAGCGCATCGGACTCGACTCCCCGGCCACGACGCAGGTGCCTGCCGTCCCCGGCGCCCCGATCCTGCGGCGCCTCGTCGGGCTGCTGTACCGCGGCGCCGCGCAGCGGATCCGCGTGCTCCCCGCGGCGTCGCACCGGGCCAGGGCACGCCTCGAGTCCGCGTTCGGACTGAGCGACGACCGGGTCGTGGTCACGGGGGAGCCGCGCGTCGACGTGCTGTCGATCGGTACACCCCAGGAACGCCGCGCCCACGCACGGGCTCTGCTCGCCGAGGCCGTGGGCGTGATCGGCGACGCCGACCGCATCGTGCTCTACGCGCCGACGTGGCGGGACGGCGCCCCCGACCCCTCCGTGCCGACGGCCGAGGAATGGATGCGGATCATCCAGGTGCTGGAGGAGCACGACGCCGTCCTCCTCGTGCGCTCTCATCCGCTCGGCGACGGCAGCTACGCGCCGCCCCTGCCGACGACACGGGTGCGGGCGCTGCCCAGCACGGTCGTCAGCGATGTCACGCCGCTCCTTCCCGCCGTCGACATCCTCATCACCGACTACTCCTCGCTCGCCTACGACGTGGGCCTCCTCGCCATGCCGGTCGTCTTCCTCGCGCCGGATGTGGCGGAGTACGCCCGGACCCGTGGTTTCTACGGCCGCTTCGAGGAGGTCGCCGCGTCGGGCGTCGCGACCGGGTGGGAGCCCGGGCTCGCGCGGCTGGCATCGCTGCTGGGCGACGCGGCCGCGTTCGACGAGGCCGCCGGGCGTTCCGCTACGCTCAGCGCGGAGATGCACGCGTTCCGCGACGGCCAGAACACCCGTCGGGTGTACCGCGCGATCCGTGCGCGGGGGGTCCCCGCGCCGAAGGGAGCAGAATGACGACGGCCCGCATCGATGACACGGCACAGGCGCTGGTCATCGCAGGGACCGGGGAGCGTCCGACGAGCGCCGAGCTCGTCGGACCGCGAGCGCGGGTGGAAGCCCGCCTCACCGGCGGGGGAAAGACCTGGAAGGCGACGTTCGTGCTCCGTGCGTCGCGATGGGGCGGTCCGGAGCTGCCTCTGCCGTCCGGGGAGTACGAACTGCGCATCGAGGGCGTCGACCTGACGGCCCTCCGTCTCGCGCCGGTCGTGCTCCCGGGCGTGCGGATCGCCGTCGACGGCGCCGTCGCCCGCATCGGCGCTCCCCTCGACCCGGTGTACGACACGGCGGAGGGACGCTCCACGCTCGAGGAGCGGTACGTGGCGCAGGCCGGCGGTATGGAGAACGCCGTGTTCTTCGAGAGCTTCTACGGCCGGAGCGTGGGCTGCAACCCGCGCGCCATCGACCGCGAACTCGCCCGGCGTGCACCGCAGGTCCGCCGATACTGGAGCGTCGTGGACCTGTCGGTCGAGGTGCCGGAGGGCGCGATTGCGGTGATCGAGGGCAGCCCGGATTGGTGGCGTGCTCGCGGCGCCGCGCGGCTCCTCGTCGTGAACGACTGGATGCGGCGCCGCTTCGTACGCAAGCCGGGGCAGAAGGTGCTGCAGACCTGGCACGGCACGCCTCTCAAGCGCCTGGCCCTGCACCGTCCCGGCTTCGACCCGCGCCGGATGGCGGCGGTGGTCAAGGAGTCGCGGCGGTGGGATGCGCTTCTCGCGCAGAACGCGTACGCCGCACGGATCCTCCGCAAGGCCTACGCGTTCTTCGGGCGGCCGATCTGGATCGATGGCTATCCGCGCAACGATGCGCTGCGCACGGGTGACCCGGTCGCGGTGCGCGCGGCACTCGGCATCGGGGCGGACGAGCGCGTTCTGCTGTACGCGCCGACCTGGCGGGACGACCGGGCAGAGATGGTCGACTTCGTCGATCCCGAGCTCCTGGCGCGGCAGACGAACGCGGTCGTGCTGGTGCGCGGTCACTCGCGCACGCTGGGGGAGGGCAGGGACCGTGCCGGCGCGCGGGTGATCGACGTGACCGGCTACCCCGAGACGTCGCAGCTCCTGCTCGCCGCCGACGCCCTCGTCACGGACTACTCCTCCGTCATGTTCGACTTCTCCGTCACCGGCAAGCCGATGTACTTCCTCGTGCCCGACCTCGACCACTACCGCGGACAGCTCCGGGGCTTCTACTTCGACCTGGCGGAGCGCGCACCCGGCCCTCTGGTCCGCACCCAGGACGAGCTCGTGGCGGCGATGGCGGACGAGGGCCACCGGGAGCGCTACGCGGAGCGCTACGCCGCCTGGCAGCGGCAGTTCAACGCGCTCGACGACGGCCGTGCCGCGCAGCGGGTGGTCGATCGGATCCTCGACCTCGGATTCGTCACGCCGTAGTCGTCGGAGGTCAGGGCAGCGGGGTGTTGCGCGTGCCGAGCCGGGACGCGTCCACGGTGTCGCCGGCTCCGCGCAGCACGCCCCCGATGAAGCCCAGGCCCCACGAGAGGTGCATGGTGGGCAGCACGAGCAGCGTCCACAGGCGCTGCCGCACGCCGCCCCCGCCCGGGGCGAGGGCCACCCCGATCACGAGCAGCACGTAGAGCGCGAGCGGGAGGTAGACCAGACCCGAGGCGATGAGGGAGACCGTGCCGGACACCGCCCCGGTGAGCTGCAGGATGCCGAGCACGACGGCGAGCACGACGAACAGCAGGAGCACCGGCGGGGCGAAGTAGCGCAGACCGTTGCGGCGCCCGAAGCGGCGCACCAGCTCTCCTCGCCAGGCCCCCGTCGCGCGGAACTGCCTGGCCAGTCGCAGCCAGCTCTCCCGGGGCCAGTAGGTCACCGCCAGCTCGGGGTCGAACCATACGCGGTGACCGGCCTGACGGATGCGCAGGTTCAGCTCCCAGTCCTCGCCGCGGCGGATCGACTCGTCGAAGAGCCCGACCTCGTCGAGGACCTCTCGTCTCATCACACCGAGGTAGGCCGACTCCGCCTCGCCCTCGACCCGGCCGCCGTGATACGCGCCGCCGCCGAGGCCGACGGGGGAGTTGTACAGCCGGGCGACGGCCTTCTGGAACGGGGTGCGGCCCTCCGCGTGCATGACGCCGCCGACGTTGGCCGCTCCCGTGCGCTGCAGGGTCTGCAGGGCACGGGCGGCGTATCCGGGGGCGAGCTCCGAGTGCGCATCGACCCGGATGATGGTGCGGTAGCGGCTGGCCCGGATCGCGGCGTTGAGCCCGACGGGGATGTGCGCGGCGGGATTGTCCACCAGCCGGATCCGGTCGTCGGCGGCCGCGAGGCGGCGCGCGAGGTCGGTGGTGCCGTCCGACGACGGTCCCAGCGCGAGGACGAGCTCGGTCGGAACCCCCACCTCCTGGGCCAGCACCGAGGCGACGGCGTGCTCCAGGTAGGCGCGTTCGTTCAGCACCGGCATCACGAAGGACACCCCGGTGACGGGGGCGGGGGATCCGTTGGCTGGCACACGTCGATCATGTCACGCGCGCCTCCCCGCGCTCTCCCAGGCGGAGCATCGGGACCCCGGGGCGCCCAGGGGGAGGACAGCGGGACGAATTATCCTGGAGGGATGGGTGCACTGTCTGACGCGAAGAAGGCCTATCGGCTCCTGCGACGGGCGCTCGCGTCCCGGTCCGCGGTGCAGCGCGTCCGTCGCCGCCTCGCGGCCCAGGAGCCCTATCCCGCCGATCACTTCCGGGTCGCGGTGTACTTCGCCGACGGCGCCGTGAACATGTACCAGATGCGTCAGTGGTACCGCCCGCTCGCCGCGCTCGCGGAGCGCTGGCCCGTCGTGGTGCTGGCCCGCCAGGCGACCGGAGCGGAGAAGCTCCTCGAGGAGGACGCGCCGCCCGTCGCCTTCGTGCCAACGGTGCGGGATCTCGAGCGTTTCCTCGCCACGCAGGACATCCGCGTCGTGCTGTACGTCAACCAGAACACCCGCAACTTCCAGATGTTCCGCTACGGCCGCCGCTGGCACGTGTTCATCAACCACGGCGAGTCCGACAAGATGTACATGACCACGAACCAGTACAAGGCGTACGACTACGCCTTCGTGGCCGGGCAGGCCGCCAGGGACCGCCTCTCGCGCACGCTGTGGGACTACGACGTGGAGCGCCGCACGATCGAGATCGGCCGTCCGCAGGCGGATCACTACTCGGGCTCCCTGCCGTACACCGCGGACGACCGCCTCGTCGTGCTCTATGCGCCGACCTGGGAGGGGGACCGCCCGAGCGCCCACTACGGCTCGATCGCGTCGCACGGCGAGCGGCTCGTCGCCCGACTGCTGGAGACCGGTCGTCACCGGGTGATCTACCGCCCGCATCCGCGGAGCGGCGTCGTCGACGACGCCTACGGGGCCGCCCACCGCCGGATCATCGCCGCCATCGCCGCGGCGAACGCGGCCGATCCCGCCGCACAGCACGTGTACGACGACGGTGCGGAGCTGGGATGGCAGCTCGCGGCCGCCGACGTCGCCGTGGTCGACATCTCCGCGATGGTCTATGACCGGCTCGCGGCCGGGAAGCCGCTCATGATCACGCGCCCGGTCGATGACCGTGCGGCCGTCGACACCACCGGCTACCTCTCGGACTGCGAATGGCTGACCGCGGAGTCTGCGGACGACATCGTCGCCGAGCTCGAGCGCGTCCGGGCCGACGAGGCGGCGGTCGCCCGCCTGCAGATGTGGGTCCGCCACTACTTCGGGGACACGACTCCGGGGGTCGCCACGGAGAAGTTCCACGCCGCCGTCGACGGGCTCATGACGGAGTGGGAGCGCTGGCGCGACCGCGAGATCGGCGTCGTCCGCGGCGATGAGGACGACGATGACGACGAGGCGGACGACGAGGACGTATGAGCTCCGGGTTCCCGCGCACCGCCGCGCTCGTACCGCGTCTCGAGGTCCTCGCCGCGACCGGGTCGACGAATGCCGACCTCCGCGCGAAGGCGCACGACGCTCGCGCCTGGCCGCACCTCTCCGTCCTCCTCACTCGTGACCAGACGGCGGGACGGGGGCGCCTCGACCGCCGCTGGACCGCTCCGGCGGGCACCGCGCTCGCGGTGTCGGTGCTCCTGCGCGACCTCCCGTCGGATCCCCGCGCCCGGGGATGGATCCCGCTCGCAGCCGGTGAGGCGATGACGGCCGCTGTCGCCGCGCAGCTCCCGGATGCCGAGGTGGCGCTCAAGTGGCCGAACGACGTGCTCGTCGACGGGCGCAAGATCTGCGGGATCCTCGCCGAGGCGGGCCCGGACGCGGTCATCGTGGGGGCGGGGGTCAACACGGCCATGGCGGCCGCCGAGCTCCCGGTGCCGACGGCCACGTCGTTCGCGGTGCACGACGTCGTCGCCGACGAGGACGCGCTGCTGCACGACTATCTCGGTGCGCTCGACGGGCACCTGCGCGCGCTCGCCGCCGCGGGAAGCGCGGTCACGAGCGGGCTGCGCGAGGCGGTGACGGCACGCTGCGCCACGATCGGACAGGCCGTGCGGGTGTCCCTCCCCGGCGGACGGATCCTCGAGGGCACGGCCGTCGGCATCGATGCGGAGGGGCGCCTGCTCGTCGCCGCGGAGGGGACCGCGCAGGCCGTCTCCGCGGGCGACGTCGTGCACGTGCGGCCCGCGTGACGCGGGGACACGCCGCCCCGCGGACGGCGTTGTCCGCGATCCCGGGCACAATGGGGGTGTGACCCAGCCCGTGACGCTCGGCGGAAGACCGCTGATGCCGCCGCCCGGCACCCCCGCCGAGGAGCTGCTCATCGCGCGCTTCCGCAGCCACGCGCGTCGCCTCTTCTGGTCTGCGCTGGTGCTCATCGCGGTCTTCGGGGTCACCGCGTACTTCTACGGCAACCTGCCGGCCGGGTTCGAGGACTGGATGCTGCTCGCCGCCGCCGGCCTCGTCGTCCTCGTGGCCGTCGTGATCCCGTTCATCGTCTGGTACTCGCGGACGACGACGATCACCACACGTCGGGTGATCGCGGCGCAGGGGCTGGGTTCGCGGCATCGCCGGGAGATGTCCCACGCGCGCGGCTACACCATCGGCGTCCGCCGCGGTCCGCTCCAGCGGATGTGGGGCTGCGGCACGATCACGCTCTCCAACGGCGTCGACGCCCCGCTGCGCCTCGTCAACGTGCCCAACGTCACCCTCGTGCACGAGACGCTGGCCGACCAGATCGAGGTGGGCCAGATCCTGGCCCACCGCGACGCCCAGGCGAGCGGCGACGACCTGTCCTGACCCGCCGGGGGCGTCCCCGGTGCCCGAGCGTTTCCGGTGCCCTCGCGCGTGCGGAAGAATGGGCATGACGAATGGAGGCGGCACATGGCGCTGCGCGTGGGCGTGATCGGCGGAGGACAGCTGGCACGGATGATGATCGCTCCGGCGGTCGAGCTCGGACTCGATCTGCGGGTCCTCGCCGAGGAGGAGGGGATGGCCGCGGGGCTGGCCGCCACGGCGGTCGGCGACTACCGCGATCTCGAGACCGTTCGTGCCTTCGCCGCCGACGTCGACGTCATCACCTTCGACCACGAGCACGTGCCGCAGGAGGTCCTGCGCGCCCTCGTGGCCGAGGGCGTCGCCGTGCATCCGGGTCCGGACGCCCTCCAGTTCGCGCAGGACAAGCTCGTCATGCGCGCGCGCCTGGCGGAGCTCGGCGTGCCCCAGCCGGAGTGGGCACCCGTCCGTTCGACAGAGGAGCTGCAGCGCTTCCTCGACGACCACGACGGTGCGGCCGTGGTGAAGACGCCGCGCGGCGGCTACGACGGCAAGGGCGTGCGCGTCGTGCGTTCCGCCGCCGAGGCGCTGGACTGGCTGGACGCGCTGGACGACACCGACGCGCTTCTCGCCGAGGAGCTCGTGCCGTTCGTCCGCGAGCTCGCCCAGCAGGTCGCACGGCGCCCCGGGGGAGAGATGATCTCGTATCCGGTCGTGGAGACCGTGCAGCGCGACGGCGTCTGCGCCGAGGTCATCGCCCCGGCCCCGGCCGCCACCGACCGGCTCGCCGACGTCGCCGAGGACATCGGGCGTCGTATCGCCGAGGGTCTCGGTGTGACCGGCATGCTCGCGGTGGAGCTCTTCGAGACCGAGGATGAGCGCATCCTCGTGAACGAGCTCGCGATGCGTCCGCACAACAGCGGCCACTGGAGCCAGGACGGCGCGATCACGGGGCAGTTCGAGCAGCATCTCCGGGCCGTGGCCGATCTGCCGCTGGGGAACACCCAGCCGCGCGCCGCCTGGTCCGTGATGGTGAACATCCTCGGCGGTCCCGCGGAGGGCACCCTGGGGGATCGCTTCGAGGCGGCGATGACCGCGCACCCGGACGCGAAGATCCACACCTACGGCAAGGCCCCTCGCCCCGGCCGCAAGGTCGGGCATGTCAACGTCGCCGGGGACGACCTCGACGATGCGGTGTACGAGGCCAGGGCCGCGGCGGCCGCGTTCGACTGAGTCGGCGGCAGGACACGGGAAAAGACGTGTGCCGCTCGGGGATTCTCCCAGCGCGAGACCGTAGCCTGATCTGGTGACCGAGCCACTGCACTCCTCCGCCGCCCCGTTGGTCGGCGTCGTCATGGGATCCGATTCCGACTGGCGCGTCATGAGCGACGCCTCCCAGGCGCTCACCGACTTCGGGATCCCGCACGAGGTCGAGGTGGTCTCCGCCCACCGCACGCCGGACAAGCTCATGTCGTACGCACGGGAGGCCCGGTCCCGCGGGCTGCGCGTCATCATCGCCGGCGCCGGCGGTGCCGCCCATCTGCCCGGCATGCTCGCGTCCATGACAGCGCTGCCCGTCGTCGGGGTGCCTGTGCCGCTGGCGTACCTGGACGGCATGGATTCGCTCCTCTCGATCGTGCAGATGCCCGCGGGGATCCCGGTCGCGACGGTCTCCATCGGCGGCGCCCGCAACGCCGGTCTGCTCGCGGCCCGGATCCTCGGTGCCGCGGACGACGAGCTCGCCGACCGCGTCGAGGCCTACGCCGCCGACCTCGAGGCGCAGGTCGAGGAGAAGAACGATCGGCTGAAGGGCTCGCTGTGACCCTTGCGCCCCCGCGCGCGACGCGGCGCCCGCTCATCGAGACGCGGCCGCTGCGGCACCCCGACTCCGGCGATGCCCGGCTCATGTCGAAACGCGCCTGGTGGCTCGTCGGGCTCAACGTCCTGCTCCCGGGCTCGGCCCAGGTCCTGGCCGGGAACCGCCGTCTGGGGCGGTTCGGTCTCGGCGTCACACTGACCACGTGGGTCCTCGCGATCGTCGCCCTCGGCCTCGCGCTGTTTGCGCGCCCCGTCTTCCTCTGGCTCGCGATCGGCGGCGGCCTCGTGTCCGCCGCGCTCCTGACTCTCGTGCAGGTGCTGCTCGTCGGCATCGTCGTCCTCTGGATCGTCCTCACCTTCGACACGCTCCGACTCGTCCGGCTCGTGAAGGTCCCCGCCCCGTCGCGCTTCCTGCTCCCGGTCGTCGCCCTCGTCCTGCTGGGCCTGGTCGGCGGCGTCACGGGGTACGCGGCGACGGCGGTGGGCTCCGTGCGCGGCAGCGTCGGTGCCATCTTCGGGCAGAGCGGCCCGAGCCTGCCGCCGAGCGACGGGTACTACAACATCCTGCTGCTCGGTGCGGACAGCGGTGACGGGCGCGACTCGATGCGATTCGACAGCATCTCCGTGGTCTCCGTGAACGCCGAGACGGGCGCGGTCACCATCACCGGCATCCCGCGCGAGCTCCCGCACGCCCCGTTCAGCGACGGCAGCCCGATGCAGGAGCTCTATCCGGACGGGTTCCAGGGCTTCGCGTCGTCGTCCTGCGGCTGGAACGGCTGGATGAACCACGTCCGGAATGCGGCCGAGGTGTGCCGCGAGGACAAGGGGACCGGGCTCTACCCCGGGGCGGACGCCGCCGGCTCGGCGCCCGGCATCGAGGCGACCAAGGACGCCGCGGAAGGGGTGCTCGGCATCGAGATCCCGTACTACGTGTTCGTCGACATGCACGGCTTCGCCGACCTCGTCGACGCTCTGGGCGGTGTCGACATCACGGTCACGGAGCGCCTGCCCAAGGGTGGGCCGCCCGACGGGTGGTCCGGAACCGACGTCAACGAGTGGGCCATCGGCTGGATCGAGCCGGGGGCGCAGCACATGGACGGCGACACGGCGCAGTGGTACGCCCGCTCGCGCTACACGACCAGCGACTGGGACCGCATGAAGCGGCAGCGGGAGCTGCAGGAGGCGATCCTCGCCCAGTTCACTCCGCAGACCGTCCTCACGCGGTTCAACGAGGTGGCGGCCGCGGGGACGGCGCTCATCAGCACCGATCTCCCGCAGGGCAAGCTGCCGGAGTTCTTCGATCTGATGCTCAAGGCGAAGGAGCAGCCGGTCCAGACCGTCGAGCTCACCCCCGAGAACGGCGTCGACGAGTTCGACCCGAACTACGACTTCATCCACGAGCTCATGCAGGAGAAGCTGCACCCGCCGACGGAGACGCCGACGCCCACTCCGTGAGCGTGCCGCGGGCATGACGCAGCCCACGGGTGATGTTCCCGGGAAACATCACCCGTGGGCGTCCGGTTCATGACCGGATTCGCCAGACGACGGTGATCGGAGGGGGAGGGATCACCGTCGTCCAGCCGACCACCGCACGAGGCGGCAGCCAGGCTCAGGCGCGCTTGCGGCGCGCGGCTCCGACGGCGACGAGGGCACCACCGGCGACCAGAGCGACCGCTCCACCGCCGAGGACCCACGGCGACACCGATCCGCCGGTGAGGGCGAGTTCCATGCCCCCGCCGGTGAGCGGAAGCTCGGTGCCGGCCGGCGCGGCCACTCCCGGATCGTGGTCGCAGCTCGATGCGGCCGTGTTCCCGTGCGAGACCGTCACCATGGCGGTGTACGGTCGCGAACCGGCGAAGTCGAGGGCGTAGGCCCCCTGTCCGTCGGACGGCGGGCGGAACGTCACCGTCAGGCTGCCGTCGGAAGCGGCGGTGTTGCCCGAGATGGCGGCGGCGCCGGCGTTCTGGCCGGACACGGACACGCCCACGGTCTCCGACGGCTCGAAGAACCCGGCGCCGAACGCGACGGTCGAGACCTCGCAGGTGTCGATGATCGCGTCACCCACCTTCGCGCTCGGCGGAGACGGGTACGAGTCGCTCGGCGCGGCAGAGGCGACGGTCGGCGCGGCCAGGATGAGCGCGCCAGCGGTAAGGCTGATGGCAGCCAGTTTCTTCAGCATGATTTCTCCCCAGAATTTCACGCGGAATCGCCTCCGGATACACCCCTGCATCCGACTGCGCGAGGCCCTCTGCCCCCACGGCAGGTTCACGGACCCCGGTTATTCCCCAGTGAGATGACAGTACCTCATCCGTCGGCGAATGTCACGAGCCGCAACGCAGGGTGTCGCGCGTCAGCTCCGGATCGACGATCAGCGGCGTGTGCCGCACCTCCGTCAGCCGTTCTCCCGCGCCCTCGCCCTGGAACTCCACCGTGATGGTCGTGGACTCTCCCGGGGCGAGCAGCACCTCGTGCTGCACGACGGGCCGGTCCTGAATGGTCGTCGTCTGGACGCCCTCCTCGGCGCCGTCGCGATCGATGTGCGAAGGCAGGGCGCCCTGGGGACCGTAGACGGCGATCAGGGTGCGCACGCTCCCCGCGGGCACTCCGTAGACGCCGTCGCCCGTGACGTACGCCGGCAGGGAGGTGGCGGCTTCGGCGGGTGCGGTGTTCGTCCAGGTCACGCGCACCTGCGTCGTCGGCGCTCCGGCGCACGTCCCCACCGCCGTCGCGATGGACGCGCGGGTGTAGTAGTCCATCTTCCCGCCGGTGCCGTCGTTGAAGAGCACGCCCACGGCCGCGGCGTCGGCGTCGTCCTGGGGGAGTGTGCCGCCCAGGGCGCTCGCCGCGAGGAGCTCCTCCTCCGGCTCGTGCGCGCTCCAGATCCGGACGCGTCCTTCCCCCGCGGCGTCCGCGAGAGCGCGGACGAGGTCCTGAGGCTTCGCGTTCGACAGCGCGGCCGCGAAGAGCCCACCGGCGGCCTGCGCGAAGATGTCGTCCTGGACGGCGGGATCGGGGACCGCGGCGTAGATCTCCGAGAGCAGGATGTCGGTCACGGTGTCCGCCGTCGCGGTGAAGGGGCCGAACGTCAGGTCGCCGGTGGCGCGCATGAGATGCGCCGCCACCAGCGCGTCGACGGCGATGACGCCGTCGACCTTCCCGCCGAACCGGCCCTCCCACCGGGCGGCGATGGTCTCGCCGGCCTCGCGGAAGTCCGGGATGCTCGTGATGTTCTGCAGATAGCGTCCCGGGCGGTCCTCGAAGAGCGCGACGGTGCTGTCGCTGAGGGGCAGCGCGGTGTCCAGCGGGGGGAAGTCGCGCGTGGAGGCCTGCTGCTGCAGCGTGATCCTGCCGTTCTCGGCGCGCAGCAGCGCGATGGAGCCGACGATGCCGCCCGACGACCGCAGCTCGGCATTGTTCTGCATCGCGAGCACGTAGGTGCGCGGTCCGTCGCCACCCAGCATCGTGGGCAGGAGCACGGATGCGCCGTGCAGGGCGCCCACGGCCGTCGCGGCCTGGGTGACCGCGCCCCGCATCTCCCGGACGGCGTCGGCCAGGGGTGGGAGGGTGGCGTCGGCGTCGATCCGCCGCGCCCGGTCCTCCGCCGAGGTCAGAGCCGCGCTCGCCGTGCCGAGCGGTTCCTCGATCTCCGCGAAGGGGGCGAGGTCGATCGCGCCGCCCGAGAAGCCGAGACTGGAGAGGTCGACCGCGTCGGCGACGTCGAGCAGCGGGTCCAGCGCGTCGGTGGAGACGTCGTCCGCGATCACGGCGATCTCGCTCACGGCGCGGAAGTTCGGTCCGAGCCAGGGGAGGACGCCGAACGCCTGCCAGATCGGGTCCCCGGTGAGAGACCGGGCCGACTCCGCGTGGTGGGAGATGCGTCCGGCGATGGGCCCGGCGGCGTCGAGATCGCCGGCGGCGATCGCCTGCTTGAGCTGCGTCGTCCCCTTCGAGATCTGCTGCAGGTTGTCCACCGCCCCGATGCCGCGCACGGCCACCCAGCCGAGAGCCAGGACGAGCAGCGTGATGAGGAGGCCGATGGTCCACCCGATCCACCGGCGCCGGACGGGAAGTCGACCATCGCTCACCCTGGCATTCAAGCACGCCGGCGGCATCCGGCGAGAGCCTCATTCTGTGGGAACGCTGAGTACCGCCCCGGGAAGGTGATGCGCTCCCCGCCGGGCCGGGGTCGCGCGGTTAGCCTGATCCCATGGGTGCTCGGCTGCGTGTTGTTCTGGATCAGCTCGTGCATGTCGTCGATCCCGACCAGGCGTCGGCGTCGCGCGATCTCGCCGTCGGTCTCGTCCAGACGGCGCCGCCGAACTGCACGGTGGACGCGATCGTGCCCGCGGGCGCGGAGGTCGGGATCCGCGGGATCGGCGAGGTGCGCACGCTCGCGGTCGGGCGGCGGGAGCTCGCGGCGTCCTGGCAGCTCGGCATCGCTCCCGGCGTCGGCGGCGGTCTCATCCATGCGCCGACGCTGCTGGCCCCGCTGGTCCGCCATGACCGCGTGCACGACAACGACCAGACGACGGTCACACTGTGGGACCTGCGCGCGTGGGAGGCGCCGTCCCAGCTGTCCCGGGGCGCGGTCGCCTGGCACCGGGGGATGCTGCGGCGCGCGGTGAAGCACGCGGACGCCGTGGTCGTGCCCTCCCATTCGATGGCCGAGAAGGTCTCGCGGCTCGCGAAGCTCGGCGACCGCGTCCGCGTGATCGCCGGCGCGCCCGCGCAGGATCTGGTGGTCCCCGCCGCCGCGTCCACGCACCGAGACGACCTCGGCGTCCCCGCGGACTACCTCGTGCTGTCCGGCCCGGAAGACGGCCTGGCCGCCGGCTTCCGCGGGGCCGTCGCCGCCGGCCTCGATGCCGTGGTGATCGGCGCGGCGGAGGGGAGTGAGCCGCGCATCGCCGAGATCGCCGCCGCCGCCGGACTGCCGGAGCGGCGTGCGCATATCCGCGGCGTGCTCGACGTCCCCGCACGTGCGGCCGTGATAGCCGGCGCGCGGGTCTTCGTGTCGACGGATGCCGTCGCCGGGTGGCCGTGGCGGGCGGTGGAGGCGATGACCCTCGGGATCCCCGTGGTCGCTACCGAGTCGGGGTGCCATCGCGATGTCATCGCCGACGGGGGAGCCGTGGTCGCGGCGGAGGATCTCGCGGAGGCCGTGGAAGATGCGGCGACCGATGGGGCGGCGCGGCTGCGCGTTCTCGCCGGCGATCGCGCGCGAGCCTTCTCGTGGGCGAGTGCCGCGGAGCGCGTGTGGAGTCTGCACGCGGACCTCTGAACACCTGAGAGCGGGCTCCGCATCGGTGCGACACGCCGAGCGGCGATCGCGTTTTCCCGGCAACAGTGGCATCATCTCGCAACTTCCGTCACACTGGTCACATGTCTCGACGTGCCCCACGCTCGCGAAACACCACGAAGGTCACCCGCCTTCTCACCTGTTTCCTCGCTGCCTCCGCTCTGGTGATCGGTACGGTGGTCCCCGCCACCGTCGCCTCCGCCGCCGTCTCCGCCGCCGCTCCGGCCGCCGCTGCGGCGGCTCCCGACCCGGTGCAGACAGGTCTGTCGAAGACGACGCTCGCGGGCTTCACTCCGGGCAACATCATCAGCGATGCCGTGTTCACCAACAAGGGCACGATGACCGAGGCGCAGATCCAGAGCTTCTTCAACAGCAAGGTGGCCCGCTGCCTCGGCGGGCGCGACGAGAACAACGAGCCGATCGTCTGTCTCAAGGACTTCCGGATGAACACGGTGTCCCGCCCGGGCGACCAGTACTGCAGCGGATACTCGGGTGCGGCGAACGAATCCGCGGCACGCATCATCTATCGCGTGGCACAGGCCTGCAACATCAACCCCCAGGTGCTGATCGTCATGCTCCAGAAGGAGCAGGGGCTGGTCACGCACACGTGGCCGAGTGCTTGGCGGTACCGCATCGCGCTGGGCCAGGGTTGCCCCGACACTGCTCCGTGCGACCCGAACTACATCGGGTTCTTCCATCAGATCTACGGCGCCGCGCGCCAGATGCAGATCTATATGGAGGGCAAGTGGTTCCAGTGGTACGCGCCCGGCCGCACGTGGAACATCCTCTACAACCCGAACACCGGGTGCGGCTCGGCGCCGGTGTACGTGGCCAACAAGGCCACCTCCGCGCTCTACTACTACACGCCGTACCAGCCGAACGCGGCCGCTCTCCGCGCGGGATATGGCAAGGGTGACGGCTGCTCCGCGTACGGCAACCGCAACTTCTACAACTACTTCACCGACTGGTTCGGATCCACGCAGGGCTCGCGTGGTGAGAACCTCCGGGTCGGCGGGGACATCTTCTTCGTCAGCGCAGGGGTTCGTTATCATGTCACGCCGGACGACTGGCCGGAGTACGAAGCCAAGTTCGGCGCGTTCCGCACCGTCGCCTCCGTGTCGCAGTACGCCGATGGCGGCACGACATCCCGTTTCGTGCGGAACATGTCGACCGGGGTCATCGCCTACTTCGACGGCGGCAAGACCCACCGGTTCCCGACGTGCGACCTCGTCGCTGCGTGGGGCGGTTCCTGCGACCGCCTCGTGCAGATGGCGGACAGCGATTTCGCGCGGATCGGTGCCGGACCGGAGATGACTCCGTTCGCGCGGGTCGCTCACGCCGGCACGGTGCACGTGATCTCGGGCAAGACCCTCATCCCGCTGTACGACGCTGCGGCCCGGGTCGCGGCGAACGGCGGGAAGGCCGATCCCTACGCCGCCGTGATGGCTCCCGTCTCGCGTGCGAAGTTCACAATGAGCTCGCGTATGCAGTTCGCGCCGGGACAGTTCGTCACCGCGTCCGGGACGTCGGAGGTGTACCTTGCGACGCAGGACGGGCGACTCCTGCATCTCCCCTCCTGGGATCTGGCGCAGGACCTCGGCCTCAGCCGGACGAAGGTGACCGTCCCGGCCTCGGCGCTGAACGGCTACAAGAAGGGCGTGCTCGGGGCGGTCTTCACCTGCGCCGGGAAGACGTACATGCCCTCGGGTTCCGGTCTCAGTGTCCTCACGCGAGGGAACACGACCGGCATCGCTGCGACCGCACTGGACGCACCGACCTGTGGCCGGCTCAACCTCTCCGGAGCACAGGTCACGACCGAGGCCTTCGTGCGCTTCGCCGGCTCCGACGCGGTGTTGCACGTCACCGCGGGGACGACTCGACACGTCGCGTCCGCGGGGCAGGTGCGTTCGCTCGCGGGTGGCGTCTATCCGAAGGTGACGCAGCTGCGCGCCGGAACAGCGAGCGCGTTCGTGGTGGGCGCCCCCTACATGCAAGCGGGAACACTCGTGCGCGCCGACGGAACGTCGGAGGTGTACCTCGTCGACGGGCTCACGCTCATCCACCTGCCGACGTGGGACATGGCCGCGGCGTTCGGCCTGGCGAAGACCTCGCGCCTCGAGTCCGCCGCCGCGCTGTCCTCGTTCGAACGCCGGCCCGCACTGACGACCTCTGTGTCGTGCAACAACGTCACTTTCGTCGCTGCAGGCGGCCGATTCGCCCCGTCTGCACCGCCTGCCGGGACCACGGTCACCACGCTCGCCCCCGCGACCTGCACAGCGCTCGGCATCAAGTAGGGCCGGTGCGCGGCGTCGAAGATGCCGGGCACCGGACCCCGATGCGAATAGGCTGAGAACGAGTAGCTGGTTCCGTCGATGCGGCGGATGTCGATGGGATGACGCCAATGGCCCTGTGGAAGCGGAAGCTCGCTGCGCGCGAAACCGACATCGAACGGGCGGATCTCGCGTATCCGGAGCGCGTCACGTCTCGCGAATACTACGGAGCCCTGGTGGGCATCCGCTTCGAGGACGACCTGGCCGCCGCTGAGCACTACCTCGCGGACGGGTGGCGGGAGGGCGTGGTCCCGCACCCGTTCCTGCATCGGCCGATGGTGCGCGCGTCCATGGACGCTGCCGTCACGCTGCGAGACGAGCTCCGCGCATTCGCGACCGAGGCGAACGCGCTGCCGCAGTTCGGGGCGATCGGCGGACTCATCAACGGCGAAGGCCTGCGGGAGAACAGAAAGCTCTCGCATCTCGCTGACGTCGCCGAGTTCCTCCGCGCGCCCCGCTCCGAACAGGACGCCGCTCCGGTGCGATCAGGCGGGAGCTGGGGGCGGCTGCGGGCCATCCTCGCGGACGCCGCTCACGTCGTCGCGCGCATCCACGAGGCGGAGATGTTCGACGCCGCGCGCTACGCCGGCGATCGTCCCTTCCTCACGTGGCGTGCGGCCCTCGATGACTATCTGGTGGACGGGGAGACGGCGGGACGCACGCCGAACTGGGCCTTCGAGCCCGAGTGGCACAGCGCTCACGACCGCGCGCAGGCGCGCGGAACTCGCACCTTCAACCAGCTCTTCTCGTATGTTCTCGGGGGTGAGCGGACACAGACCACACCCGCCGACGCGAGCAGCCGTCCCCTCGCCGAGCTGCTTCGACTCGCCGACAGCGACGAGATCGAACCGGTGGGCGGTGGGCGCGTGACGGTGGGAGCGCTGAAGAGCGCCACGCTCGCCGCTCAGCAAGGCCTCCCCGAAGCTCGCGCCGGGAGGCGGCTGTCTCTGCGCGGCGGGGAGAACACCCAGGTCGTCGTGATCGTGGATGGTCGTCACCTGGTGACAGCGGCGCACTACGAGGATCTGCGTGGGCTGGCACGAACGCAGGATGCGGAGTTCCGAGAGATCGTCGTCGTGTGCGATGCCGACGACGGGCACACGCCGCCCCTCCGCACGATCTTCGACGAGGAGCGGTTCTACTTCCGCTCGTCGGCACTCGGGCAGCCGTTCGGTGCTGTCGCCGCCGCGATCGTCGAAGAGGGCGCCTTCTCCGGCTGGACGCTCTGGAGGCCGGGACAGCAGTGGAAGCCGGGCGGCCTGGCGGACGTGTCACGGGCGTTGGACGTGCATCCCGAGGCGTCAGCCGTCGGTGCGTACACACCGTTCGCTCCTCAGAACTGGGGGGATCTCGACGGGGCGCTGTGGAACTCCCGCCTCGATGCCGCCGGGATCGTCTTCCGCGCTGACCGCATCGCTCCCGATCCTGCCCTGGACTATGGAGTGAACGCCGATGCGGTCGCGCGGCTCGCGATCGAAGGCGACGGCATCGTGCTGGAGGGGGATCGGTTCTGGGCGCGCCGTTACGACGGTTCCGTCTTCGCGAATCGTGCGGGCGCCAACAGTGCGCGGAAGCGACACCACCCGGCGGCCGACTGTACGCTGCCGTCGTCGGTGACGGCGACGGTCGTGATACCGACGTTCGAGGACTGGCGGATGACCGTGGACGCCGTGCGAGCGGTGCGCGCGACGAGCACGGCCGGGGTCATCGTCATCGACAACGGTTCGCGCCGCCCTGTCGGGGCGATTCTGCGCCAGGCGTTTCTCGGGGATCCGTACGTGCAGTACGTCCGGTTGCCGGCGAATGCCGACTTCGCGGTGGCGAGCGATGTGGGGGCTCGGATCGCGACATCGGAGACGGTCGTGTTCCTTAACAACGACACCGTCGTGCAGCCGGGGTGGTTCGACGGGCTGGCGGCCGCGCTCCCCGACGCCGCTGCGGCGCAGCCGCTGCTGCTCTTCGCGGACCGCACGGTCCAATCGGCTGGGACCGTGTTCGCCGGCGGGCTCGCGACTCCCCGACACCTGCTCACAGGATTCCACCTGACCGACGTGCCGCCGCACGTCGCCTCCTACTCCTTCTCCGCGGTCACCGCCGCGTGCATGGCCGTGCACAGGGCCGATTACCTTGAAGTGGGCGGCTTCGATGCGGAATACGTCAACGGGATGGAGGATGTCGATTTCTGTCTTCGACTGAAGGCGTATACGGCCCGTCCTCTGCGTGTCGTGCCGACGTCGACCGTCCTTCATCTCGAGAGCAAGACGGCGGGGCGGTTCGCCCATGTCCTGCCCAACCGCCGGCGTTTCTCGCAGGTGTGGAGGGAGGAGCTCCTCACCGAGCTGGACGACCGCTCGGTGTTGGATGGCGGGCCGTTGCGGGTCGCCGAGGTGAGGTGGGGAGAGCAGCGAGGATTCCCGCTGCGCGAGCCCGAATGGCAGATCGAACGTGTCGTGACGCCGCTGCAGACGAACGAGCGCACTCCCCGTCTTCGGTGGGCCCTCAAGACCTCGAGCCCCGGCACGATCCTGGGTGACCGCTGGGGTGACACGTTCTATGCCGATGATCTGGCGGCAGCTCTGCGGCGTCTCGGCCAAGACGTGGTCGTCGATCGAACGAGCTCCTGGCAGCGACCCGCGAGCAGCGGATGGGACGACGTCACGCTGACCCTGCGCGGCCTGCACCGGTTCACGCCTCAGCCGGACGCCGTCAACCTCCTCTGGGTGATCTCGCACCCGGACAAGGTGACCGTGGATGAGCTGAACGAAGGATGGGACGCGGTGTACGCCGCGGGGCCCCAGTGGGCGGCGGAGCAGGGACGGCGCTCGGGCGTCGCCATCAGCCCGCTGCTGCAGGCGACCGACCCCTCGCGCTTCCGTCCGTCGCAGGACAGACCGCGCGACGGCGGCGTGCTCTTCGTCGGCCGCACGCGGGGAGAGCGGCGGCCGGTCGTGCTCGACGCGGTGCAGGTCGCTGAGGACGTCGAGGTCTACGGCGATGACGGCTGGGAGCAGTACATCCCCGTAAGCCACGTGCGTGGCCTGATCCTGCCGAACACCGAGCTGCCTGCGGCCTACGCGAGCGCGCGCGTCGTCCTCAACGACCACTGGGTCGACATGCGGCGCGGCGGCTTCCTCTCCAATCGGCTCTTCGACGCGGCGGCGACGGGGGCACGCATCGTCAGCGACGACGTCCCCGGGATGCGGGAGGTCTTCGGCGATCAGGTACACACCTATCGGGACCGCGCGGAACTGCAGCAGCTGCTCGCGCCGGGATCGACGATGTGGCCTTCGGCGTCGGACCTCGCGGCGGCGGGTTCCCGGATCGCCGCGGAGCATTCCTTCGACGCACGCGCTCGCCGGCTTCTGGACGACGTCCTCCCGCTCGCAGCCCACCGGGCTGCCGCGCACGGACGGACCTCTCAGGTCGGCTGAGTAGGATAGCCGGGTTGCCCGCGACAAGCCCGGTCGCCGAGCCCACCCCTCGAGAGGACTGCAATTGGCAGGAACGTTTGTCGATGTCGCGGACTATGATCGCCCGGGCCGTGGAAGCGGTCTCCTCGACGTCTTCCGGTGGAACTATCTGCTCCGGGTCCTGATCCGCAAGGGAACAGCGACGCGGTATCGGAACTCGACCCTCGGCTGGATATGGTCCTACGTCAAACCGGCGTCGCAGTTCGTCATCTACTACTTCATCATGGGCATCGTGCTCCAGAACCACCGCGTTGACAACTTCGCGGTCTATCTATTCAGCGGGATCGTGGTGGTGAATCTCTTCAATGAAGCCTTCGGCAACGCGACGAACTCGATCGTGGACAATCGCGCCCTCGTGCGGAAGATCTACATGCCTCGGGAGCTCTTCCCCGTGGCAGCGATCGTGGGCTCGGTGATCCACTTCCTCCCGCAGCTCGCCATCCTCGTGGTCGTCTGCCTGCTCATCGGCTGGGTTCCGACCGCAGCCGGCCTCGTCGGCGCCGTGCTCGGGTTCCTCCTCATCCTCGCCTTCGCTCTCGGTCTCGGCCTTCTCTTCAGCGGGCTGAACGTGCGCTATCGCGACGCGCAGAACTTCGTCGATCTCATCAAGATGTTCTCCACCTGGACCTCTCCGGTGCTCTACAGCTGGATCCTCATCGCCGAAGCGTTGCGGAACTATCCGTGGGCATCGTTCCTGTACACCGCCAATCCGATCACGATCGCGGTGGAGCTCTTCCATGTCGGGTTCTGGGAGCCGACGGTCGTCGAGCCGCAGGGGCTTCCGGAGTACTTCTCCTGGGCTGCTCTGTGCGCGATCGCGATCACGATCGTCTTCCTGATCGTCGGACAGGCCGTCTTCCGTCACTACGAGCGCACGTTTGCGCAGGACCTCTGATGCCGCAGATCGAAGTTCTCACCCAGTCCACGCCCAGCATCATCGTCGATCACGTGACGAAGCGGTTCCTGAAGCGCAACTCGCATTCGTTCAAGGAGGCGTTCGTCGGCTGGATCCGCGGTCGACGGGTCCGCGCCGACACCTTCACCGCCCTTGACGACGTCACCTTCCAGGTCGGCGAAGGCGAGTCGGTCGCCGTCCTCGGTTTCAACGGGTCGGGCAAGTCCACGTCGCTGAAGCTGGTGTCCGGCGTGCTCGAGCCGGACGAGGGCATCGTGCTGACCCGCGGCCGGGTCGCCGGGCTCATCGAGGTCGGTGCGGGGTTCCACCCCGACCTCACGGGTCGCGAGAACGTGTTCCTCAACGCCGCGATCCTCGGGATGAGCCGTGCCCAGACCGAAGCCCGCTTCGACGAGATCGTGGAGTTCTCCGAGATCGGGGACTTCATCGACCAGGAGGTCAAGCACTACTCCTCCGGCATGTTCATGCGCCTCGCCTTCTCCGTGGCGATTCACGTCGACCTCGACATCCTCCTCGTCGACGAGGTCCTCTCCGTCGGCGATGCACCCTTCCGTGAGAAGTGTCGGATCCGGATCAAGGAACTCGCGGAGAGCGGCGTGACCATGCTGGTCGTCAGCCACGATACCCGTATGGTGGAGGAGCTCTGCGAACGCGGAATCGTCATCAACCGCGGACGGAAGATCTTCGACGGGCCGATCCGCGACGCTGTCCAGGTGCTCAGGGAGGGGGAGCGATGATGGCGGCGACGGCCGAGAACGGTGGGAACGCTCGCCCTCTCTCGGTCATCGTTCCGACGCACAACGTGCGCTCCTGGATTTCGGAGACGATCCGCTCGATCCTCGCTCAGGACGTCGACGATATGGAGGTGATCGTCGTAGACGACCACTCCGACGACGGCACGCCGGAGCTGATCGAGCGAGTCGCTGCCGCCGATTCCCGCGTGACGGTCGTCCGAGCGACGAACCGCGGCGGCGGCTCCGCCAGGAATGAAGGGGTGGCGCGCGCGACCGGACGCTACATCGTCTTCGCGGACGGTGACGACATCGTGCCAGAGGGGGCGTACCGAGCGCTCGTCGAATCCCTGGAGGCCAGCGGATCGCAGATCGCCGTCGGCGACTATCTGAAGTTCTCGCCGACAGCGACGTGGCGCCCGACCGCCAGTATGCGCGCCTTCGACGCTCCCGTGCGCGGGGCGACGCTGACAGACATCCCCACGCTGATCTTCAGCCGCCCCTGCTGGAACAAGGCTTTCGATCGCGCGTTCTGGGTCGAGAACGACATCCGCTTCCCCGACGTTCCTCGCTCGAACGACATCGTGCCGATGGTGACCGCGTACGTCAAGGCGGACCGCATCGACGTCATCGAAGATGTCGTCTACCTGTATCGTGATCGACCGGGCGGGACCTCGATGACATCGCGAGCATCGTCCGCGGCCTCGTTCCTGAGTTACGTCACGCAGGAACGACAGTGCGCGGATCTCGTGGCGTCGGTCGGTGACGACGGTCTGCGTGCGCGTTATGCCTCCTTGATCCACGACCGCGACGGCTTCTTCCACGTGCGAAAGTTCCTGGCGTCGTGGACTCAGCCGCAGGATGACGATGCCGAGGCGGTCCGACTGCTCGCTGATCTCTTGGCGATCGCCGGCCCTGCGGCGACGTGGATCGACATCCGCAAGCGCGTAACGCTGCGTCTCTTCGCCGCCGGCGACATCCTCGCGGCGCGCGCCACGGCACAGACGGTGGACGGGGGGACGTGGAGCAGTGCTGACGGCCTGATCCGTCTGCGTTCCCTGGAGGCGCTCCTCCGGCACGCCGCTTCCGATCTTCTCGTCATCGCCCAGGGAGATCGCGCCTCCGACGGCGATGCCGATGCCGCCGAGGAGAGGTTGCTGCGGGGCGTGGCCGAGGCTCTGGAGAACGTTCGTATCGTCGACGCTCCGACCGAAGAGGCCTGGGTCCGCCTCGCGCAGGCAGCCGAGGAGGGGTTCGGAGAGCGTATCCGTGCGCTCGTGCCGGAGCTCGCTGCGGGTGACGTCGCCGCCGCTGCTGCCCGGCAACGCGGATTCGCGGCCACCGTGACGCCGCTGTTCGGTCGAGACCCCATTCGCCTACACACGAGGGCTTCGTCGCCGGACGCGATTCCGGTGCTGTGGAGTGCGGGGTCGGTCGTGCGACCGCTCCGGTGGTCGTGGAGCGAGAAGGACGGAGGATGGACGTGCGAGGCTGATTTCTCGCGTTCCCGCCTGCCGCGAGCGGTCCTCCTGCAGCCCGCTTTCCTCTTCGCTGACGGCGTGGTGGTTTCCGGTTATGCGGACTCCGACGTCCCGGAGTACCACCCGTTCGACAACCTCCTGTATGAGCAGAGCGGCGCCTGGGTCCGACTCGAGCGTCGTGCGCACTGGGTGTTCCGTGCGCCGCGCCGCCTCGTGATCCGCACGGTGTCCGCCGCCCGCACCCTGACTCGGCGTGTGATCCCTGCTCGGCCCTGACGCCTTCCGGCGTCTCGGCGGAGCATTAGTCTCCGAGCGTCCGTAGGGCTCTGAGGTACGACAGCGAGACCGTCCACGGGCTGATGCCGTCGTTGAACCGTTCGAAGTCCGTCTCGCCCACGCCTGCGAACAGGTCGTCATCACTGAGAAGAGCAGTGAGGGAGTCCACGGGCGCGTCGACGTCGAAGAACGTCACCCAGGGCTCGGCACCGAACTGTTCCCGAAGATGGGGAAGACCCGGCAGGATCGAGGGGACGTTCATCGTCGCCGCGAGATGCAGACTTCCGGAGTTCAGGATGGCGCGATACGGGAACACGGCGACGTCGGCGGCGCGATACCACCTCGCGACATCGGCATCGGGCACGGACTCGAAAGCAGTGATCGTGCGGATGCCGGACGGCTTGAGCGCATCGTATTGCGCGATCGATTCGGAATTGGCGGAACCGGCGAGCAGGAGGACGGGTCGACGCCCCCCTGCGCGCTGCGCGTGCGCGGTCGCCTGGAGGAGGAGGTCGATGCCCTTGTACGGTCGGATCTGACCGAGGAAGAGGATCGCATGGTCTTCCGGGTCGAGACCGAAGCTGGCGCGCGCGTCGTCCCGCGAGATGTCGGAGTCGTAGACGCCGAGGTAGCTCGGGTGGGGGATCGTCACGATCTTCTCCGGCGGCAGCACGACGACGTCGGAGACCAAGTCGGACGTCGCCGGTGCCATCACGTGGATGAGGTCGGCCGCCTCGGCGAGAACCGCATAGAGCCGACGCTCCGCATCCAGATGCGTGAGCTCGTGGGGGAGGCGATTGTGGACGGTCCACACGATCTTCACGCCCCGTGCGCGAGCCTCCGCAAGACTCTCGGCGACCACCTGCACGCGTTTCGCCGCCTCGCGGTGAGATCGTGCGGATTGTGCGATCGGTGCCGTCCAATGGAGGTGCAGCACGTCTCCGGCGTCGAGCGCCGCGACGGAGGCCAGCAGAGACGAGTACGCCGATCGCTCGATGAAGCGGTAGCCGGCAGCCCGGGGCGCGAGGCCCATCAGGTTGAGGTAGGGGTTGCCGTTCCAGGCCGGGAACACGCAGAGCCGGGGACCTGTCTTCATCTCGTCACACTTCCGATCTCACTTCTGGAACCTGTTCCGCAGGCGGCGGTACGCCGACCGTAGCGGGTGGAGCGCTTCTTTCCGCAGGGAGGCGAACTCCCGCTTCATCAGTTCCTCCGTCTCGCGCAGCCGGCGCTCGAAGTACAGCGCCGCTCCCGCTCCCTCTCGGGCGACCAGGCGCCGGAACTCCTCGTCGCGGAGGAGCGCGTCTGTCCGCCGGTGGTCCTCGCTTGCGGCGATCACACTGTTGCCGTCCACCCCGATACCCGACGGGCGCTGGTGCCAGTACACCAGCGGCGCGGGATCGAGGTACTCCAGAGCGCCGAGCTCCAGGACCCGGGTGTTGAAGACCCAGTCGCCGACGACAGGGAGGGATTCATCATAGAGTCCGAGGCGTTCGTGGAGTTCCCGCCGATAGACGAACGCGATAGGCACGAACTGATTGAACCGCTGCTGATCCATCAGCAGCGGGGCCACCGATTCGGGGAGGAACGCTTCGCGGCCGAGTTCTCTGAGCTCGTCGCCGGTGCGCTGCTCCCACACGATCTCGATGCGCGAGACGACGCCGAGGCGATCGGGGTGCTCGTGCAGGTAGGCGACGGCGCGGGCGAGGAACTCCGGTGCCCAGGAGTCGTCGTCATCGTGCAGGACGAGCAGATCCCCGCGCGCGGCGCGCACTCCGGCGTTGGCCGCCTGCCAGCGCCCGAGTGAGACCGGGTGCGAGATGATCCTGGTTCGTTCCCGCACCAGAGGGCTGCTCTCGGCCACGACCGCCTCGACGACCCCGGGAGCACCGCCGTCGTCGACGATGATCAGTTCCCAATGGGTGTGGGTCTGCGAGCCGATGCTCCGAAGAGCACGCCGGATGAAAACCGGACGGTCCTTCGTGCGCATCACAATCGACACGAGTGGGGGCATGGCGGTTCCTAAGAAGTGGGGGCCGAGTCGGGGACAAGTGCGGTGATCTCCCGGCGAAGGTACGGAGCGAGGGAATGGCTGAAGGTGGCGGTGATGTGATGGAGGTCGCGGTACACGACGACGCCTCCTGCGACCATGGGGCACACTCCTTCCGGATCGCAGAAGGCGCCCCGGAGGTCGATCGGCGTGATGCCTGCGTCACGGGCGGCTATCGAAAGAGGATCCTCGCGGAGGAAATCGGCGGCGGAGAACGCGCACGTCTCGTAGGAGAAGTCGCGCTGCTCCGCCAGACAGTCCGCGGCAGCCTGCGGGACAGCCGGGTTGTCGAGCACGGGGATCACGCGGACTCCGGCCTCCTGCGCGGCGCGCCAGCGGTCGGCGAACTGCGCGCCGCGCTCCGCGCGCTCCGAAGCGTCGGCGTCGATCTGGTTCCACGCGGTCACGAGGATTGCGTCGTATCCGCCGGCGAGCAGGTCGGCGTCCAGGGCCGTGCGACGCTCAGCGCACGCGGGGTCGGGATCGCTCGACCACGCGCACCCTCGGCCCACGTAGACGTCGATGGACCACCCGGCGTCCTCGGCGACGTCTCGCAGAGCCGGGACCAACATGGCGGCGTGCGAGTCTCCGGTGACGGCGATGCGCACGGCATCGGGCGCCTCGGATCCGAGGTGGCAGGGCTCGATCGGCGCCGCACTCTGCGTGTAGCAGGCGAAAGCGCCGTCTGTGTCGTCGTACAGCCCAGCGAGCCCGGGGATCAGTTCGGCGCGGTCGACGATCTCGCTCTTGGCGCCGGCGCAGTCGGGGCCCAGGAGGAGATTCGCGCCTCGGCACGCGTCGGGATCCGCGATCTCTGTCTGCGCCTGGGCCGTCCTTTCCTGCTCGGACGCGGAGATGGCGAGCGCGGGAACGCCGGCGGCGGCCGTGACCACGACCATTGCGGCCGCCGTCCCCCACAGGATCGTCCGAGGGCGGAAACTGGTGAGCCTGCCGAACCGCAGCGGATCCTCGACATATCTCTTGCCGAGCGCGGCGAGGACCGCAGTCAGCACGACCAGCAGGACGTTCTGCCAGAGGTCGAGCTCCGCCCCGAGGACGGCGGGAGCGATCACGATGAGCGGCCAGTGCCACAGATAGATGCCGTAAGAGTTGTCGCCGAGCCATTGCACAGGACGCCAGGCCTGGAGGCGGGCCGCCGCGAAGGGCGGGGTCGGGCCGATGAGGATCAGCGCGGCCGTCGCCGCGACGGGGAGGATTGCTGCGTATCCCGGGAAGGGCGTCGTCGGTCCGAAAATGAGGGCGGAGCCGATCAGCGCGAGCCACCCGGCTAGCCAGATCACGGCGCGCGCTGCGCGGGGGACGGCGATCGCCGGGAGCACAGCCACCAGGGCACCGAATCCGAACTCCCACATCCGCACCGGCGTGGCGAAGTACGCGAAGGAGGGAGCGGTGAATGTCGTCACCAGACTCAGCACCAGACTCGCCGCCGTGACGGTGCCGAGGGTGACGAGGAGGGCCCTGCGGCCTCGTCCCCTGGCGATGGCCGCGCTGGTCGCGGCGATCACGAGCAGCGGCCAGAGGATGTAGAACTGTTCCTCCACGGAGAGCGACCAGTAGTGTTGGGCGATCGGAGGAGCGTTGTCCGCGCCAAGGTAGTCGACGGCGTCGGCGGCGAGCACCCAGTTCTCGACGTAGAGAGTGCTTCCGACGATGGAACGCAGGTACTGCGTGACCAGAGCCGGAGGCGCGAAGAGCAGAGTGAGCACGGTGCTCGCGGCGAGCACGAGGAGCGCCGCAGGAAGCAGGCGACGCGCCCGTGCCGCCCAGAACGCACTCAGCCGGAGGCCGCCCCGCTCGCGCAGTCGGACCAATTGCCCGGTGATCAGGTAGCCGGAGATCACGAAGAAGACGTCGACTCCGATGTACCCGCCGGTGAGCGCATGCGGCCAGACATGGAAGACGACGACGGCCGCTACCGCGAACGCGCGCAGCGCCTGGATGTCCGCGCGAGGCGGGTGGGGTAGCCGGGACGAAGCGGTTCTCTTCGTTGCGCGGACGCGCGGGTCAGCGCCGACCGAGGCCACGGTAGCTCCACCCGGCAGCGCGCCAGCGGCCGGCGTCGAGGCAGTTGCGGCCATCGATGATCAGACGGTCCGCCACCAGATCCGCGGCCGTCTCCGGGTCGAGCTGCCTGAACTGCTCCCATTCGGTCACGACGACCGTTGCTTCGGCACCGGCGAGAGCCTCGTCCGCGGTACGCGCGTACGTCAGGTGAGGACGAACACGACGCGCCGTCTCGATCGCTTCCGGATCATAGGAGATGACGTCCGCCCCGAGCCCGTGCAGGCGCGTGGCGATATCCAGCGCGGGGGAGTCGCGCGTGTCGTCCGAATTGGGCTTGAATGCCAGCCCGAGGATCGCGATGCGACGTCCGGCGACGGAGCCACCGAGTTCCTCTGACACGACATCGACGAGGCGGTTCCGCTGGCGTAGGTTGATCTCGTCCACTTCGCGGAGGAATCGCAGAGCTCTCCCGTGCCCGAGCTCCTCAGCTCGGGTGGCGAACGCGCGGATGTCCTTCGGCAGGCAACCGCCACCGAAGCCGACGCCGGCGTTGAGGAAGCGGCGGCCGATGCGGACGTCGTGTCCGATCGCATCCGCGAGCTGCGTCACATCCGCGCCCGTGGCGTCGGCGATCTCCGACATCGCGTTGATGAAGGAGATCTTCGTGGCTAGGAACGCGTTGGCCGCCACCTTGACCAGTTCGGACGTCGAGAAGTCGGTGACGAGACGCGGGATCCCGGCCGCGAGAGCCTTCGCGTATACCTCGTCGAGGATCGCGACCCCTGGACCCTCCGGGTCTGCCGTTCCGTAGACGATGCGGTCGGGCTCAAGGGTGTCCTGGACAGCGAAGCCCTCGCGGAGGAACTCCGGGTTCCAGAGCAGCATGGCGCCGGTGGGAGCGACGATGTCGGCGAGCCGTTGTGCGGTGCCTACGGGAACCGTCGACTTGCCGACCACGACGTCCCCCTCGGAGAGCACGGGGAGCAAGCCCTGAACGGCGGCATCGACGAACCGGAGGTCGGCTCCATCGCCGTCCTCGCGCTGGGGTGTTCCGACGGCGATGAAGTGGACCTGTGCGGCGGCGAGGTCGGAGGGTTCGGTGGAGAACGTCAACCGCCCTGTCGCCAGCGTGTCGCGCAGCAGTTCGTCGAAGCCGGGCTCGAAGAAGGGCGCTTCTCCCGCGGCGAGGCGACCGATCTTGTCGGCATCGACGTCGAAGCCGACGACCTCGTGGCCGATGGACGCCATGGCCGTGGCGTGCACTGCCCCCAGGTACCCGCAGCCGATGACACTCAGCCTCATCGGATCTCCTCCTCGACAGCAAGATACGCCGCGAGTGACTCGTCGGCGTCGGCGGGGACGAACCCGGTCGCGGTGATCTTCGCGAGATCCAGAACGCTGTTCCGCGGGCGCGGGGCGACCGGGCCGGTCGCTGATGCGAAGTACTCATCCGTGCTCACGGCGGTGACGCGGTCCGCGTCGTGGCCGCTCAGGCGGAACACCTCGCGTGCGATGTCCGCCCAGGAGCGGGGGTCGCCCGATCCTGTCACGTTGTAGACGCCGTATGGGGCCCGCGTCTCGACGAGATGCGCGATCGCGGCTGCGATGTCGGAAGTGAAGGTCAGGCGTCCGATCTGGTCGCCCACGACCCGCGGGTCGATCCCGCGCTCGGCGAGGGACTGCATGGTGCGGACGAAGTTCCCGCCCTCGCCGATCACCCAGGACGTCCGCACGATGTAGTGCCGCTCGGCGGTCGATGCCGCGAGGTCGCCGGCGGCTTTCGTCTGCCCGTAGACGCCGAGGGGGCGCAGCGGCGCGTCCTCGGGGTAGGCACCGTCGTGCGTGCCGTCGAAGACGTAGTCGCTCGACACGTGGACGAACGTGATGCCGTGGTCGTCGGCGATCCGCGCGAGCGCGGCGACCGCGGAGGCGTTGGCGGCCCATGCCTGCTCCCGGCCGTCCGCTGTCTCCGCCTGGTCCACAGCGGTGTAGGCGGCCGCATTGACGATGAGGCCGTAGTCACGCCAGCGGCGTGCCGATGCGAGGTCGGTCGCCGACACGTCGATGTCCGCGCGGGTGGCGTACTCGATGTGCGCCGCGTCGCCGAGCCGCGCGCGCAGGGCGCGACCCAGCTGGCCCGAGGCTCCGAGGACGAGCACCTTCCGCGGAGGGATCGGCGTGACGTCCGCGAGGCGCGGGTGCGCCTTGTCCTTCTCCGAGATCTCCACCTCGGAGAGCGGGATCGGCCACGCGATGGCGGCCGTCTCGTCGGCCAGGTTCAGGAACGAGTACGAGGCGTCGGGGGACCAGTGGTCGTTGACGAGGTAGGTGTACGCCGTGTCCGTTTCGAGGGTCTGGTACGAGTTGCCGACGCCTCGGGGGACGAAGATCGCCCGTGACGGATCGAGTTCGGTCGTGTACACCGCCCCGAACGTGGGGCCTTCGCGCAGGTCCACCCAGGCGCCGAAGATGCGCCCGGTCGCAACCGACACCCATTTGTCCCAGGGCTCCGCGTGGATGCCTCGCGTCGTGCCGACGGCGTCGTTGAAGGAGATGTTGTTCTGCACGGGACCGAAGTCCTCGAGACCGAGGGCGACCATCTTCTCGCGCTGCCAGTTCTCCTTGAACCAGCCGCGGGAGTCCCCATGGACGGGCAGCTCGAACACCACGAGACCCGGGATGGGGGTCTCGATGCGCTCCAGCTTCTTCCCGAACGCGGCGCTCACTGGCCCTTGCCCGCGTAGAACGCCTCGACGGCGTCCTTGCTCGGCGCCCACCACGACTCGTTGTCGCGGTACCAGTCGATCGTCGCCGACAGGCCGGCCTCGAAGTCGGAGAACTGCGGACGCCAGCCGAGCTCGGTGCGCAGCTTCGTGGAGTCGATCGCGTAGCGGAGGTCGTGGCCCGCGCGGTCGGTGACGTGGTCGTAGGCGTCGGCGGGCTGCCCCATCATCGTGAGGATGAGCTCCACGACGTCCTTGTTGTTGCGCTCGCCGTCCGCGCCGATCAGGTAGGTCTCGCCGATGGCGCCCTTGTCCAGGATCGTGAGGACCGCGGAGGAGTGGTCGTCCGCGTGGATCCAGTCGCGCACGTTCTCGCCGGCGCCGTAGAGCTTCGGACGGATGCCCCGGAGCACGTTCGTGATCTGCCGCGGGATGAACTTCTCCACGTGCTGGTACGGGCCGTAGTTGTTGGAGCAGTTCGAGATGGTCGCCTGGACGCCGAACGACCGGACCCAGGCGCGGACCAGGAGGTCGCTGCCGGCCTTGGTCGAGGAGTACGGCGACGACGGGTTGTACGGCGTCGACTCGGTGAAGCGCTCCGGGTCGTCCAGCTCGAGGTCCCCGTACACCTCGTCCGTCGAGATGTGGTGGAAACGGCGATCGTGGCGACGCGCCGCCTCGAGCAGCGTGTAGGTGCCGACGATGTTCGTGTCGAGGAACGGACGCGGGTCGTTCAGCGAGTTGTCGTTGTGAGACTCCGCGGCGTAGTGGACCACCGCGTCGGTCTCGGCGAAGAGCCGGTCGACGAGGGCGGCGTCGGTGATGTCGCCCTCGACGAAGGTGACCCGGTCCTCGGGCAGGCCCTCCAGCGAGCGCCGGTTGCCGGCGTAGGTGAGCGCGTCGAGCACGGTCACGTGGTGGTCCGTGTGCGCCACCACGTGGTGGACGAAGTTGGAGCCGATGAAGCCGGCGCCTCCGGTCACGAGCAGACGGCTCATGCGTGTCCTCTCTTCAGGATGTCGAGCAGGTAGACCCCGTAGCCCGACTTGACCAGCTTCTCGGCGCGCTCGCGCAGTTCGTCGTCGCTCAGGAAGCCCTGACGCCACGCCACCTCTTCGGGGACGCCGATCTTCAGCGCGGTGCGTCGTTCCATCGTGCGCACGTACTCCGCGGCGTCCGTCATCTGGTCGAACGTGCCAGTGTCGAGCCACGCGGTGCCCCGCGGGAGGACCTCGACCTGCAGCTTGCCGCGCTCCAGATAGGCGCGGTTGATGTCGGTGATCTCGTACTCGCCGCGTGCGCTCGGCTCCAGGTTGCGGGCGATCTCGACGACGTCGTTGTCGTAGAAGTACAGACCGGGGACGGCGTAGTTGCTCTTGGGCTGTGCGGGCTTCTCCTCGAGCGACACCGCGCGGCCCTCGTCGTCGAACTCGACCACGCCGTAGGCCTGGGGCTCCGCCACCCAGTAGGCGAAGACCGCGCCGCCGTCGATGTCCTCGAAGCGCTGCAGGCGGCTCCCGAGGCCGGGGCCGTAGAGCAGGTTGTCGCCGAGGACCAGGGCGACCGAGTCGTCGCCGATGAAGTCCGCGCCGATGGTGAAGGCCTGGGCGAGGCCGTCCGGCGACGGCTGCTGCGCGAACTGCAGGTTGATCCCGAACTGCGATCCGTCGCCCAGCAGCCGCTCGAAGTGCGCGGCGTCGTGCGGAGTGGTGATCACCAGGATGTCGCGGATGCCGGCGAGCATCAGCGTCGACAGCGGGTAGTAGACCATCGGCTTGTCGTACACCGGGATCAGCTGCTTCGAGACCCCCAGTGTGATCGGGTGCAGACGCGTGCCGGAGCCCCCGGCGAGAATGATGCCTTTCACGCCTCTATGTTGACACACTGTTCCCGGAAGTCCCGGGCGCGAGCCGAGGCAGCGGCGTCCCGCCGGACCACGCAGGGGATCGCCATGGCCCCGGGATATCCTGATCCGGTTGTCCTCGAGAGATCTGGAACTAATGGGAATGCTCGAACTGCTGTGGCCTGCCGTCGTCCTCCTCGCGGTGTACGCGGTTCTCGGAGGGTCGCTCGCCTGGGTGATCGGGCTCCGGGGACTCTGGGCCGTCGCCGCGGCCCCCGCCTTCGCGACGACCGTGAACGGCGGCGCGAGCGTCGTCGCCGGATGGCTCGGTCTCGGGTGGTCGATCCTTCCGAGCCTCGTCCTTGCGGTCGTGATCGGCGCCGGCGTGCTGCTCGTGCGACGCAGGACGACGCCGCGCCCCGTGGCGCCGCGCTCCTTCTCGCCGTGGTGGACGGTGCTCGCCCTGGTCCTCGCCGCGATCGTGATCGGCGGGCAGACACTCTCCGTGATCGGAGCGCCGACGGCGATCTCCCAGACGTTCGACAACGTCTTCCACCTCAACGCGATCCGCTACATCCTCGACACCGGCGCCGCCTCGCCCCTTCAACTCGGCCAGATGACGAGCCCTAACGGCGGCGTGCCGTTCTACCCGTCGGTCTGGCACGCCACCGCCGCCATCGTCGTCCAGCTGAGCGGCGCGAGCATCCCCGCCGTGGTCAATGCGCAGACGCTCGTGATCGCCGCGGTGCTGTGGCCGCTCGGCGCCGTGCTGCTCTCGCGGGTGCTCGCCGGGGCGACCGCGGCCGTCACGGTCAGCGCGGCGCTCGTCAGCGCGTCGGTGCCGATGTTCCCGCTGCTCCCGATGGACTACGGCGTGCTCTACCCGTTCCAGCTCGCGCTCGCGCTCGCCCCGGTCGCGCTCGCCGCGACCGCCTCCCTGCTCGGGATCGGGGCGAGCGCCGGGGAGCGGGCGCCGGGCTGGTGGGGCTTTGTCCTCCTGGGCGCGATCCCCGGGGTCGCCCTCGCTCACCCCGGCGGGTTCGTCGCGTGGCTGGCGCTGTCCGTCCCGATGGTCGGCGTCTTCGCCGTCCGCTTCTGGCGCGGACACCCCGCGGGTCGGGCACGCATCGGGCTGGTGGTCGGAGTGCTCGCGTACCTCGGCCTGGGGCTGCTGCTGCTCAAGATCCTCCGCCCGCCGCTGCCCACGCGCCTGTGGCCGACCGCGCTCAGCCCGGCCGAGGCCGTGCAGGAGGTGGCGCAGGTGTCGATGTTCTACGGCACGGTGTCGATCGGCGTCGCCCTCGCGATCCTGCTGGGTCTGGTGTGGGCCGTCCGGGAGCGCACCGGGCCGATCTTCGTGACGGTGGCGTCGTGGATCATCGGCGCCGCCCTGTTCGTGATCGTCATCGCCTCGCCGTTCGGCACGCTCCGTGACGCGCTCACCGGGAGCTGGTACAACAACTGGCCGCGGCTCGCCGCCGTCTTCGGCGTGGCGCTCGTCCCGCTCGCGGCGTTCGGTGTCGCGCGCACCGTCGAGGCGGTGGCACGACGCTGGGCGGCGGCGCGCCCCGAGGCCGTGAGGGTCCGCACGCTCACGGGCGCGGCCCTGGCGGTCGTGGGCGCGGTCCTGCTGCCGTTGCCCGCTCTGCCGCACGCCGTGGAGCAGGCGCACGGACGGTTCGCGCTGGACGACGACTCCGCACTGGTGAGTGCCGATGAGATGGCGCTGCTCGAACGACTCCCCGCCCACGTGCCGGCGGGGGAGACGATCGCGGGGAACCCCTACACGGGCACCGCGCTGGCCTATGCGATCGGCGGCCGCGAGGTGCTCATGCCGCACATCCTCGTGGACGTCTCCGAGGACGCCCAGACGGTGAACGACCATCTCGCCGACGCCGAGACGCAGCCCGACGTGTGCGATGCCCTCCGCGAGACCGGCGTCGGCTTCGTGCTGGACTTCGGCGACCGGGAGGTGCACAACGGCTCGCATCCGCTCCCGGGCCTGGAGGAGCTGGAGGATTCCGGGGTGGTGCGTCTGGTCGACAGCGAAGGCGATGCCAGACTGTACGAAGTGACCGCGTGCGGTCTGGGCTGAACTCGGAGATCCTGACATGACCGACAAGACACGTGCGAACCGTGTCCTCGTCCTCGTGCCCGCGTGGAACGAGGAGCACAACGTCGGGACGACCGTCCGCGAGATCCGCGCCGCGTCGTCGCGCTACGACGTCGTCGTGATCGACGACGGCTCCACCGACGCCACCGCCGCGGCGGCACGGGAGGCCGGCGCCGCCGTCCTGTCGCTGCCGTTCAACCTGGGCGTGGGCGGGGCCATGCGCACCGGGTTCACCTATGCGGCGCGCGAAGGGTACGCCGCGGCGATCCAGGTGGACGCGGACGGGCAGCACGACCCGGGCGACATCGAGCGGGTGCTCGGCGGCCTCGAGAAGGCGGACATCTCGATCGGCGCGCGTTTCTCCGACGTCGGCGACTACTCCGTCCGCGGGCCGCGCCGGTGGGCGATGGTCTTCCTCGCCTCGGTGGTCTCGCGGATCGCGAAGACCCGGCTCACGGACGTGACGAGCGGATTCCGCGCCGCCAACGCGCGGGCCATCGACCAGTACGTCCGGTACTACCCCGCGGAGTACCTCGGCGACACGCTCGACTCGCTGGTCGCGGCGCTGCACTCCGGCCTCACGGTGACTCAGGTCGGTGTCGCGATGCGTCCCCGCGCCCACGGCACCCCCAGCCAGGGTCCGCTCGGCTCCACCGTCTACCTGCTGAGGTCGGTGTTCGCCCTGCTGCTGGCAGCGATGCGACGCACCGGCTCGCGGAAGGGAGAACCGCGCGCATGATCGTCCTCGTCGGCATCGCCCTCGCCGTCCTCATCCTCGTCATCGTCCTCTGGATGCTGCTCACGCGACGGCTCCGCGAGAAGTACGCGGTGCTGTGGCTCATCATCGCCGTCTCGGTGCTCATCGTCGGGCTCTTCCCGGGGCTCCTGGCCGGTCTCACGGCGTTCCTCGGCGTGCAGGTGCCGTCCAACCTGCTCTTCGCGACGGCGATCCTGCTGCTGCTCGGGGTCGCGCTGCACCTGTCCTGGGAGCTCAGCCAGGTCGAGGAGGAGACCCGCCGTCTCGCGGAGGAGTCGGCGATCCTGCGCACTCAGCTGGAGCGGCTGGAGCAGCGGACCTCGAGTCTCGAGGAGCGCAGCGCGCCGGGAGAGCGCGACTGAGCTCCGCCGTCAGACGCCGGTCGCGTCGACGGCACGACGGACGGCGCGGCGCCCGCCGCTGACCGCTCCGCACAGCCAGCTCGCGCGATACTCGAGCGCGAAGCGCGCCGGCACGATGCCACGCCGCCGCGCCACCCGGAGCAGGGCGGATGCCGCGCGGAACCGACGGTCGTCGCCGAAGATCCGGTCACGACGGGCGTCGACGCGGGACGCCGGGATCCGTCGATCGAGCGTGTCGACCAGCAGCTGTCGCCAGCCCACATAGGTCCAGAAGGTCATCCGGGCGATCGCCCGCGGGGAGCGGGAGCCCTCGTAGCGCTCCGCCTGGTCGCGGATGTTGCGCACCGACTGGCGGATGCTGCCGCCGCCGAGCCGGCTCGGGTCGCCGAAGACGTTGGCGTCGTGCTGCACGTAGTCCTGCACGACGTCGTCGACGATGCGCGTGCCCCGGTGGGCCGCCGCGACGACTGCGAGCCAGTGGTCGTGGGTCGCGACTCTCGTCGAGGCGCGGGGGAAGGGGAGGGCGGTCGCCAGCAGCTCCGGGGCGAAGAGGCACAGCGAGCCGGTGAACTCGTTGGAGAGGAGGGTGAAGAGCGGGCCGTGATCGCGGCGGGCCGTGCGCTCGGTCTCCTTCTCGGAGGGGTACGAGACGATCCGCGCCTGGGCGGAGACGAGCGAGACCTCGTCGAGGTGGGGCAGCAGACGCTCGATCTTGTCGGCGTCCCAGCGATCGTCCTGGTCGCAGAGCGCGATCCACGTGCTGCGCTCGGACACGGCGAGGAGGCCGCGCTCGAAGTTCAGGTAGAAGCCCAGCCGCGATCCGTCGCCGACGATCCGGAAGCGACCGTCCCCTTCGGTGATCTCCTCGACCAGGGCGGCGACGGGCGCGGGATCGCCGTCCACCGAGATCACGCATTCCCAGTTCTCCACCGTCTGTGCCCGCAGGGAGGCGAGCTGACGACGGAAGAGCTCCGGATCGGGGGAGTAGGCGGCCAGCACGATGGTGCCGAACGGGGAGGTCGACACGAGAGGGCCTTCCGGGTCTGCGGGGTCGATCAGCGAATGAGGCTAGTCTAAAGGCGCCATGCTGGAGTCTCTGCTTTCCGTCCCCCGTCCGGTGCGCCTCGGATGAGCGCCTCGCGTGTCTGGGCCGTCTTCTCGACCTTCCGGCCCGGTGAATCCGCGAGAGAGGCGGTCGCCTCGGTCGCCCCGCAGGTCGACGGCGTGATCGTCGTCGACGACGGCTCCGGCCCGACCTCCGACCCCGTGCTGTCGGCGCTCGCCGCGGACGGCGCCACGGTGGTGCGACGCCCCGCCAACGACGGCATCGCCGCGGCGCTGAACGACGGCATCGCCAGGGCGCAGGAGGCGGGCGCCGGGTTCGTGCTGACGTTCGACCAGGACTCGCACATCGAGCCGGGCTTCGTGGCCGCGCTGCTCGCGGCCCACGACGCCGCGACGGCGGCGGGCGCCCGCGTCGGCGTCGTCGTCCCGGAGTTCTTCGCCGGGGTGCGGCAGCAGCGCGGGCCCGAGGCGCCCTACGGCGACGCCGCCAACGTCATCCAGTCCGGGATGCTCCTCCCCGTGCCGGTGGTCGAGGCCGTCGGAGCGCTGCGCGAGGACTTCTTCATCGATCTCGTCGACACGGAGTTCGAGCTCCGGCTGCGCCGCCGCGGATGGCGGGTCCTCGCCGCCGGCGGCGTGCGGATGGAGCACGCCCTCGGGGCGAAGTACCGCCGTGAGCTGTGGGGACGCACGGTGCGGCTGCCCGGCATCCCGCCCGAGATCACCCTGAGCACCCCCTTCCGCTACTTCTACCGTCTCCGGAACCGGATCGTGCTCAACCGCGAGTACCTCCTCGTGGCTCCCCGCCAGATCATCCGGGACTCCCTCCTCGACGGCATCCACTTCGTCAACGCCGTCTGGGTCGCGCAGCCACGACGGGCGCTGCTGCGCGTGTACCGAGCCGCGGCCGTCGCCGCGTTCCGGGGACGGATGGGCCGGATGCCCGCGGCGCTCGCCCCCGTCGCCGCCGAGATCCGGTGGACGGCACCCGTGATCGCGCAGGAGCCGGCGTGAGCGGGGCCGTGCGCTCCGCGGCCGGCCGCCTGAGCGGGTTCACCGTCTCGGTCGGCGTCGTCACCCTCATCGGCATCATCTCGATCCCGCTCCTCACGGCCTCTCTCGGCAAGACCACCTGGGGCACCCTCGCGCTCATCCAGACGGTGTCGCAGTTCGGCGGCATCCTCGTGGCCTTCGGCTGGGGCGCGACCGGCGCCGCGACCGTCGCCGGCATCCCCGTCGAGGGGCGGCAGGCCTTCTACCGCACGTCCCTCCGCGCTCGCGCCCTGCTCTACCTGCTCGTGCTCCCGGTGATCGCGCTCATCCTCGCCCTGCTCACCCGCGGCGACGTCCTCGTCTCCGTGCTCGGCGCCGCGGTGTACCTGCTGCCGAATCTCGGGGCGGCGTGGTACTTCACGGGGGAGGGCAAGCCCCTGCGGCTGCTCCTCTGCGACACGCTGCCGACCGTCCTCGGGGCCGTCGTCGGAATCGTCGGCGCCGTCCTGACCGGCGAGCTGTGGGTGTATCTGGTCGCCCAGGGACTCGGTTTCGTCGGCGCCGTCGTGATCGACGCCGTGACCGTCCTGCGCGGCTCCACCGCCTCGTCGCACAGCCGGGTGCCGCTGCGGGTGGTGCTCGGCGGACAGCGTCATGCCGTCTCCGCCACGCTCGTCAGCGGTCTCTACGTGACCCTGCCGATGGTGGCCGTGCAGGCGTTCCTCCCTGCGCTGCAGCCGATGTACGCCTTCGCCGACCGTCTGTTCAAGTACGCCTCGATCGCCCTTCTGCCCATCCAGCAGTTCTTCCAGGGGTGGGTGCCCGACCCGGAGGCCGACTACCGGCACCGGGCGCGGATCGCCGCCGGCGCCGCCGTCGTCATCGGGATCATCGGCGGCGCGTGCATCGCGGTGCTGAGCCCGTGGGCGTCGACGATCCTCTCCGTCGGCGCGATCACCGTCCCCTGGGAGGTGTCGCTGCCGCTCGGCGTCGCCTTCATCGGCATCGCCACGGCGGCCATCGTCGGCTACTCCTGCCTGGTCGTCGTCGGGCGGGTGCGCGCACTGGCCGTCTCGACGCTCATCGGTGCGCTCGTCGGCGCTCCGCTCATCCTCCTCTTCGCCGCGGCCGGATCCGTGCCGGCGGTGGCGTGGGCGGTGGCGGTGTCGGAGCTGTGCGTCGCGGGGTATCAGGTGCTCGTGCTCCGTGCCGAGCTGCGCAGACCAGCGAAGGAGGCCGCGTCGTGAGCGCGATCCGGGTGAGCGTGTGCATGGCCACGTACAACGGCGAGCGGTACCTCGCGCCGCAGCTCGAGTCGATCCTCGCGGAGCTGGAGCCCCAGGACGAGGTGGTCGTCGTGGACGACGCCTCGACCGACGGCACGGTCGACGTGCTGGCGGGCTTCGACGATCCGCGCATCCGGGTGCACGCGCGGGGAGACAACCGCGGGTACGTCCGCACCTTCGAGGAGGCGCTGGGCCGGGCCACGGGCGACGTCGTGATGCTGTCCGATCAGGACGACGTCTGGATCCCCGGTCGGCGCGCCCTGTTCCTCGCTGCGCTCGAGGACTCCGCGGTCGCGGCGTCCAATCTGGTGCTGCTCGGCTCCGACGATCCGCTCCCGAACCCGATCACCCGCCGGCCCTGGCGGCTGCGGGCGGCATGGTCACGGCAGGGCGTGCGCAACGCGCTGCGGATCCTCGCCGGGATGGCGCCGTACTACGGCTGCGCCATGGCGATCCGCCGGGACGCCCTCGACCGGGTCTTGCCGTTCCCGTCGTACCTCGACGAGAGCCACGATCTCTGGATCGCGCTCGTCGGCAACGCGCACCGCACCATGACGCACATCGAGGCCCCGACGATCCGGCGGCGGATCCACGATGCGAACGCCTCCCCGTCCCGGCCCCGCGGGATCGGGGCGGTGCTCCGCGCCCGCGTGATGCTGCTGCGGGCGTGGGGGTCGGCCGTCCGGCGCTGATCAGCGCAGGATGTGCGCCCAGAGGGCGCGGCGGCCCTCGGCGTCCCCGCGTCGCATGACGGTCGGCACCGTCGTCAGGGCATGCAGGCGCGCGAACACCCGGGCCCGGGCCGCGCGGGCGGTCGTCGTCCAGCCGCGCTCCTCGGCCCGTCGCGCCGTCTCCAGGAAGAACCGGCGGTCGTCCCGGAAGCGGGAACCGTCGAGGATGGCCTTCTGCGACGCGCTCTCGGTGTGCCGTCGGTAGGCGAAGACCTCGTCGTCGATCACGACGAGCGATCCGCCCGCGAAGACGATGTCGAGGAGGATCGCCAGATCCAGGACGATGGGCAGGTCGTCGCGGAAGTCGTGCGCACGGATGGCGTCGGTCCGGAATACGAGCGACGGCCAGTAGAGCCAGTTGCCCCGCACCAGGCTCGTCGCGAGCCGTTCCCCGCTCAGCTCGACGTCGCCGGCACGGGTGTCCGGTCGCAGCATCCGCTGCTTTACCCGGTCGACGAGCGGCAGCGACGGCGCGCCGTTCTCGTCGATCACCTGAACGCCCGGCTGGACCACGGCGGCGTCCGGATGGCGGGAGATGGCGGCGCGGACGGCGGCGACGTAGCCCGGCAGCAGGAGGTCGTCGCTGCCCAGCACCACCAGATGGTCGGCGTCGGCCAGACGCACGCTCTCCCGGAAGTTCTCGATGATGCCGACGTTCTCGTCATGCCGCCGGTACCGGATCCGCGGGTCGTCGAGGCGGGCGAAGGCCTCCGCCACCGCGGGGTCCGGGTAGGCGTCGTCGATCACCGTGAGGCGCCAGTCGCCGTCGGTCTGCGCGCGGACGGACTCCACGGTCTGGCGCAGCAGCGTCGGGTCCCCCCAGAAGGGCAGCATGATATCTATCGTCATCGTCCCTTCAGCATACGAAGTGAGGGCGCGGGCGGACGCCCCTGACCGGTGCCGACGGCAGTCACGGGTAGCATGGGAGGGCCAACGGCTGCCTCCAACGGGCTGCCGCGACGGGTCCCCGGCTGGGGCTCCAGACAGGAAAGAATCACGCATGGACCTCCTCATCGTCGGCTCCGGCTTCTTCGGCCTCACCATCGCCGAGCGCGCCGCGGAAGCGGGCCGTAAGGTGACCGTCATCGACCGCCGCTCGCACATCGGCGGCAACGCCTACAGCGAGGCCGAGCCGGCGACCGGGATCGAGGTGCACCGCTACGGCGCGCACCTGTTCCACACGTCGAACGCGACGGTGTGGGAGTACGTCAACCGCTTCACGTCGTTCACGAACTACGTGCACCGGGTCTACACGACGCACAAGGGCGTCGTGTTCCCCATGCCGGTGAACCTCGGGACGATCAACCAGTTCTTCCAGGCGGCGTACACCCCCGACCAGGCCCGCGCGCTGGTCAAGGAACAGGCCGGCGAGTTCGACGTGAAGTCCGCGGCGAACTTCGAGGAGAAGGGCATCGCCCTCGTCGGCCGCCCGCTGTTCGAGGCGTTCTTCCGCGACTACACCGCCAAGCAGTGGCAGACCGACCCGCAGAGGCTCTCCGGCGACATCATCAGCCGCCTGCCCGTGCGCTACACCTACGACAACCGGTACTTCAACGACACCTGGGAGGGCCTGCCCACCGACGGCTACACGGCGTGGCTGGAGCGCATGGCCGATCACCCGAACATCGAGGTGAAGCTCGGCGTGGACTACTTCGACGAGTCCCAGCCGCTGAGCAAGACGGCGACCGTCGGCCAGGTCCCCGTGGTGTACACGGGCCCTGTCGACCGGTACTTCGATTATGCGGAGGGGGCGCTGAGCTGGCGCACGCTCGACTTCGAGCAGGAGGTCCTCGACGTCCGCGACTTCCAGGGCACCAGCGTCATGAACTACCCGGACATGGACGTGCCCTACACCCGGATCCATGAGTTCAAGCACTTCCACCCGGAGCGGAAGGACGTCTACGAGTCCGACAAGACCGTCATCATGCGGGAGTTCTCGCGCTTCGCTGAGCGCGATGACGAGCCGTACTACCCGGTGAACACCCCGACGGACCGTGAGGGTTTGCTGGCCTACCGCGAGCTCGCGAAGGGGGAGCAGGACGTGCACTTCGGAGGCCGCCTCGGCACCTACCAGTACCTCGACATGCACATGGCCATCGGGTCGGCGCTGTCGCTCTGGAACAACACTCTCTCCTAGACTCGGAACCGTGAGTCACGCTGCTGTCGGGGCGCCCGGGACGCCCCGGCGCTATCTGCATTCGCTGTGGCTGCTGTCCGCCCGCGACCTCAAGGTCCGGTATGCGACCAGCTTCCTCGGTTACTTGTGGTCGGTCCTCGATCCGCTGGTGATGAGCGCGATCTACTGGTTCGTCTTCACCCAGGTGTTCCGGCGCGACGTCGGCGAGGAGCCGTACATCATCTTCCTCATCAGCGCGCTGTTGCCGTGGGTATGGTTCAACAGCTCGGTGTCGGACTTCACCCGCGCGTTCAAGAAGGACGCGCGACTCGTCCGCTCGACGTCGATCCCCCGCTCGATCTGGGTCAACCGCATCGTGCTCAGCAAGGGCATGGAATATCTGTTCTCGCTGCCGGTCCTGGTGCTGTTCATCGTCGTCAACCTGCTGTTCGAGAGCCATGCCGACCAGGTCGTGCAGATCGGCTGGGGCGTGCTGTGGCTGCCGGTCGCCGTCCTCATGCAGACGGTGCTGCTCGTCGGCCTCGGCCTGCTCGTCGCGCCGCTGTGCGTGCTGTATACGGACCTCGAGCGCACGACCGCCCTCATCCTGCGGGCGATGTTCTACGCGACGCCGATCATCTACAACGTCACCGATCTCCCGGGGATCTTCCAGACCCTCGGCGCTTTCAACCCGCTCGCCGGCATCTTCATGCTCTACCGCATGCCGTTCTTCCCCGACCAGTGGAACCCGTTCACCCTCGCCGTCAGCGTCGCGATGTGCCTGCTGATCCTCGCGTTGGGCGTCTCGGCGTTCCGGCGTCTCGAGCGCCCCGTGCTGAAGGAGCTGTGATGGACGCCGCGATCGATGTCCAGGGTCTCGGCGTCCGCTTCCGGCGCAACCGGCGCGGGCGGCGGAGCTTCAAGGATCTCTTCGGCGGCGCCTCCCGCCGGTCGCGCCCCGGGGAGTTCTGGGCGCTCCGCGACGTCTCGTTCACCGTGCAGCCGGGGGAGTCGATCGGCGTCGTCGGACGGAACGGACAGGGCAAGTCGACGCTGCTGCGTCTCGTCGCCGGCGTCCTGCTTCCGGACGAGGGGCGCGTGCGGGTCAACGGCGGCGTCGCACCCCTCATCGAGATCACCGGCGGCTTCGTCGGCGACCTGACGGTGCGGGAGAACGTGCGGCTCACGGCAGGGCTGCACGGCATGGCCAAGGACGAGATCGCGCGCCGCTACGACGACATCATCGGCTTCGCCGAGCTCGCCGGGTTCGAGGAGACGCCCTACAAGCACCTCTCCAACGGGATGAAGGTACGGCTGGCGTTCTCCGTCGTCTCCCAGCTCGACGAGCCGATCCTGCTCGTCGACGAGGTGTTGGCGGTGGGCGACAAGGCGTTCAGGGAGAAGTGCTACAAGCGCATCGACGAGCTGCTCTCCGACGGTCGGACCCTGTTCTTCGTGAGCCACAACGAGCGCGACCTCCGGCGCTTCTGCACGCGCGGTCTCTACCTCGACCGCGGCACGCTCGCGCTGGACGCGCCGATCGCCGAGGTGCTGGACCGCTACAACGCCGACTACGCCGTCTGACCGGCCCCGCGGCGCGGGCGGACGGGGGCGACGTCAGAACCCGGCGACGCTGCTCAGCTCGGCGACCGCGGAGCGGGCGCTGTCGAGAGCGCCGGAGATGCCGGAACCGCTCTCGAGCGCCGTCCGAAGGGCGGTGAGGCGCTCCGCGTAGGTCTCGACCCCGGAGCGCCAGGCGTCCTGGATGGACGACGGGGGGACCGCGTCGCCCAACCGCTGGGCGTCCTCCTGGAGGGAGTCCACGACGGGGAGGGCGTCCTGGTTCCGGTTCTCGTCCACGATGTCGAGGCCGCGCTCGGCGGCCGTTAGCCACCCGCCGACCTTGTCCCGGAAGACCTCGAGAGAGGGGTCGCCGACAGGCGGAGGCGTGGTGATGGGCGTGGGTTCCGGCGTCGCGGCTCCCGACGGCGCGGTCGGGGACGACGGCGCGGTCGTCGGGGTCGACGAGGCGGTGGCGGACGGCGAGGCGCTCGCGCTCGCGCCAGGCGCCGGGGCGCCGTCACGGGGGAGGAGGAAGAAGAGCAGCAGCCCGACGATCGCGAGGGCCGCGACCGCGAGGCCGACGATCAGCCAGATGCGTCCGCGGTTCCGGGGGCGCGGCGGAAGCGGCGCCCACCGCACCTCGGGTTGCGGCTCCACCATCTCAGGCCTCCAGGGGGCTCATCGGCTGCCACGAGCGGTCGCGCCCGATGCGGCCGCCGTCGCGGAGTCCGCGGAACAGGTTGCTCGTGCCGCGCACCGTGCGCTCGACGAAGACGAGACGGATCAGTTCCTTGAAGAACGTGGCGGTCGTCCCGAGCCCGAAGAGCACCGGGTTGTACACGCCGTGCACCCGGTAGTACTGCTTGATGAAGCCGCGGTTGCGCATGATGTAGTAGCGGTACGCGTTGCTGGACGCGTTCATGTGGCGGATGCCCATGTCCCACTGCCGGATCTCGCGGGTGCGGCGCAGCACGAACTCGTCCACGATGACCGCGGTGGTCAGGCGCGAGGCGAGCCAGCCGTACATCTGGTCGTCCCAGTAGATGAAGAAGCGCGGGTCCGGGAGCCCGATCCGCTGCACGATCGAGCGGTGGATGAACATCCCCTCGAAGCAGCCGCTGTTCATCTCCTTGTAGCCGGAGGAGTCGAATCCCGCCGGGGCGAAGGGGATCGGGATGCCCATGCGCTCCGCGATGCGGTACTGCCAGTAGAACTCGCTGCCGTCGTAGTCGTAGCGCCGCCCCTGGATGCTCTTGAACCGGGGAGCCCAGGCGCCCATCCGGGCGAGACCGTCGGGGAGTACCTCCACGTCGTCGTCCATCATCCAGATCCACTCGGCGCCGAGGTCGTACGCCGTGCGCATGCCTTCGCTGAAGCCGCCGGAGCCGCCGGTGTTGGTGTCGAGCCGGCGATAGACCAGCTCCGTGCCGATGTCGTCCCGGAACGACTCCACGACATCCGTGGTGTCGTCGGAGGAGGCGTTGTCGACCACGACGACGCGACCCGGTTTCGGGTCCATCGCGGCGATGCTCGTCAGGAGTCCCGAGAGCAGGTGCGAGCGGTTGAAGGTGACGATGACGATCGCCGCGCTCGCGGGGTCGAACACGGGGGACTCGACGGTCATGCCTTCTCCTCGAAGATCTGCTGCCAGGAGGACGGCGAGACAAGCTCGGGCAGTGCCTCCCGATACTGCCGCTGGAGCTCGGGCCACCGTCGGCGCAACTCGGCGTGCAGGCGGACTGTCTCGAGCAGCATCCGGCGGTACTTGGCGCGATCGCGCGTGTAGATGTTCTTCCCGGAGCCGTCTGCGGCGCTGACGAGCGCGCTGTCGAAGTGCGGCACCCGCCACCAGTGCGCGTCGTCCTTGCCGAACTCGACCTCGGGCTGGGCGACGTTCGCGGGGTCCGGTCGATGCATCCAGTGCGACAGCAGCGTCCGCAGGGTGAACACACGGAGCTGCAACCCGGTGGGGCTGTCGTACTCGTGCCGCCGCAGCCGCTGGAAGACCTGGCGCCCGTGGCGGGAGTGCAGGACCCGGGCGGGATCGCGGTGGACCACGGTCTCCGGGTACTCGGCGGCCAGAGCCCGTGCGGCCGGCATCGCGGTGGCCAGGTTCCGGCGCATGTGGTCGGGGCCGGACAGCACGTCCCGCAGTGCTCTCGCGCGCAGGGCCACGGGGTAGTACTGCATCATCATGAGGTGCTTGAGGTCCACCCGGCGGCTGTGCACGAGCAGGCGGCCGCCGCGGGGAGCGTTCGAGTGGAGCAGGCCGGCGACGAGGCGGTTGCGGGCGTGGAAGTAGGCCTGCCAGTCGATGGAGTCGTCCTTGTTCACCCACGACACGTGCCAGAGGGCGACTCCGGGCATCGACACCGTCGCGAAGCCCGCTTCGCCTGCGCGCAGGCAGAACTCCGCGTCGTCCCACTTGATGAATGCGGGGAGCGACAGCCCGACCTTCCGGACGGCGTCGAGCGGGATCAGGCACATCCACCAGCCGTTGTAGTCGGCGTCCATGCGCATGTGCAGGAGAGGGGACTGCCGCAGATTGGCGGCCCCGAAGTCGTGCGGCATCTTCTCCTGGTAGAGGTTGCGCCACATGAACGGCTCTTCGTCGACGACCTCGGCCCAGCCGTGCAGCTTGGGGCGGTCGAGGAGGTCGAACATGTGCCCGCCGACGAGGACCGGCGTGGTCGCGAACTGCCCGAAGACGATGGAACGGCGCAGGGACTCCGGCTCGATGCGCACGTCGTCGTCGAGCAGCTGGACGAAGTCGCTTTCCGGCCGCTGGAGGGCCTCGTGCATCGCGCGGGCGAAGCCGCCGGACCCGCCGAGGTTGCCCTGCCGGATGACCTGGAGGGTCTCGCCCAGCCGCTCGGCGACCTCGGCGTACCCGTCCTGATCCGCGACGAGCTGCGTGCCCTGGTCGACGAGGAAGATGCGGTTGACGAACTCGAGCGCGTCCGGCGACGCCGCGAGCGCCCGCAGCGTCTCGACGCAGTAGTCGGGCTTGTTGTAGGTCGTGATCCCGAGCGACGCCTTGCCGGTGCGGGCGGGCTCCTGCTCAGTGGTCCACTCGGCGCCCTCGAGGACGGCGGGCTTCTCGTCCGCGACGATGTCGAACCAGATCCAGCCGCCGTCGCTGTACTGGGTGAGGTCGAGGTCGAAGGAGGTCGTCGCCTCGCCGGTGACCTCGCGCGTGGCCACGCGCTGACGCACGCCGGAGCCGTTCGAGCGGTACACGAGGACCGTCGCCGGGCCGGTCGTGCGCACGGTGAGGCGGACCTCCCGGACGCTGGTCCAGTGCTGCCAGTAGGAGGCGGGGAAGGCATTGAAGTAGGTGCCGAGCGAGACCCGGCGCCCGGCGACGATGCGGGCGCGGTGGCGGCCGAGGATGTTGCCGAGATGTGCGCGGCTGGAGACGCGGACCGGCTCGTCCTCGATCACGGACCACGTCTCGGGGTCGGCGTACAGCGGGAGTAGGTCGGGGTCGCGATCGAGCGGGAAGACGACGTTCTGAAGGACGTGGGCCACAGGGAGGTTCTCCGTTGTTGGTGCCGCAGCCGCTGCCGGAGGGCAGCGCGCGACTCGACGAGCAGTGAGTAGCCTACCGTTGGTCTCCTTCGGATCTGCGGAGAGCCCCGCCTGCGCGCACGACGCGCCTGGCTAGACTGACCGCGATGAAGGTACTGATCACCGGCGGGGCCGGCTACATCGGATCGACCGTGGCGACCGCGTGCCTGGAGGCCGGGATCGAGGTCGTGCTGCTGGACGACCTGTCCACGGGCCTCGCCGCTTTCGGCGCGGGGCGCGACCTGTACGTGGGCGACATCGCCGACGCCGCGGTGCTCGATCGGCTGCTGGGCGATCATCCGGACATCGACGCGGTCGTGCACTGCGCCGCGCGTGTCGTGGTGCCGGAGTCCGTGGCGGACCCGCTCGGGTACTACGACACCAACGTCGGCCGGTCGATCGTCCTGTTCCGTCGTCTCCGCGACGCCGGCATCCACCGCATCGTCTTCAGCTCGTCGGCCTCGATCTACGCGGGGGAGACGGGGGACGGGGTCGACGAGAGCGGCCGCATCGCTCCCTCCAGCCCGTACGCCACCACCAAGGCCATGGTCGAGCAGATCCTCGCCGATGCCGCAGCCGCGGGCGACTTCCGCGCCATCGCTCTCCGCTACTTCAATCCGATCGGCGCCGACCCCCAGCTGCGCACCGGCCTGCAGAACCCCCGGCCGACCCATGCGCTCGGGAAGATCATGCAGGCGCGGGCGGCTGGCGAGCCCTTCACGATCACGGGGACGGACTGGCCGACCAGGGACGGCTCGGGCCTGCGCGACTACGTGCACGTCTGGGACCTCGCGCGGGCGCACGTCGCCGCGGTGACGCGGTTCGACGAGGTCGCCACGCCCACCGAGCCCTACCGGGTGATCAACCTCGGCACCGGCGACGGGGTCACCGTCCGTGAGCTCGTGCAGGCGTTCGAGAGGGTGACCGGCGCCCCGCTGTCCGTCGTCGAGACGGACCGGCGCCCGGGGGACCAGGCCGGCGCCTTCGCGGTCGTGGATCGCGCGCGCGACGTGCTGGGCTGGCGTGCGGAGCGCTCCGTCGACGACGGCGTGCGCGACGCACTGGCCTGGGCCGAGAAGCTCCCGACGGTCCGCTGAGCCCGACGCCTCACTCCTGCGGGCGCAGCGTCGGGATGGCGCCCGTGTGGGCGGCGTCGATGTTCTCCCGCCACGACCGGGACTGTCCGGCCCGCAGCGCGCACAGCACGAGCATGAACCAGCCGGCGTCCACGAGCGTGAAGCTCTCGAACATCGAGTCGACCGCCAGGGTGACCAGCGTGATCGGCGTCCACGCGTAGACGACCGAGCGGCGCACGCTGGCGACCAGCCACGAGCGGATCAGCGCGATGCCGCCGAGCAGGAGGAAGAGCACCAGACCCGCGGCGCCGAGCTGCAGCAGCACGTCGAAGAACGCGTTCAGCGCGCTCTGGTGGCGGTCGTCGAGCTGGAAGTTGATGAACGTGAACGGGTACTCCCCGCGCGCCCAGTCGCCGAACCACCCCCACCCGGTGATCGGCTTGACCGCGACGAAGTCCAGGATCATGTTCCACAGCTCCGCGCGCATGGAGAAATCCGACCCGGCGTCGAGGAGGGCGATGATCTGGTGGCGCAACGCGAACGCCACCGTGAGGGCGAGCGCGACGAGCACCCCCAGGGCCCACTGCACGACGTTGCGACGCGCCGGCGGGGTGTGGCGGACGATGGTGAGGGCGACCGTGACCACCCCGACCGCGCCGGCGAGCACCAGCACGGTGGGCGACGCGGACAGGAACGCGAGGCCGCCGGCGAGGGCGACAGAGCCGACGGCGAGGGGCGGGTCGACCGACTGCGTGCGCCATTCGATCACGAACGTGATGAGGGCGAGCACGGCGATGAAGCCGAGCATGTTGCGACTGCCGAACAGGCCCTGGATGGGTCCGCCGGCCGCGAGGTTGCCCTGGACGCCGAGGAACGCGAAGGGGAGGTCGAGGAGGATCCCGGACAGGATCTCGACCCCGAGCGAGATGCCGAGCAGCACGCGGAGGGTGTCGCCCAGCGCCCGCACGGTCTGCAGGGTGTCGCGGACGTGCCCGATGGTGATGGCGAGGAAGGCGTAGCCGAAGAGCGACAGCCAGCCCAGGATCGTGTCGGAGCGGTCGGTCGTCCACAGCAGGCTCACGAGCGCCCACGCCAGGAACGCCAGCAGCGAGGACGGCGCGATCCGCAGCGCGGACAGCTCCTCCCGCCGCACCCACAGGATCGCCGCGCCGAGCAGGCAGAGCGCGGTGATGACGGTGGCGAGCGTGACCGCCGACGTCATCCGCTCGATCGCGAACGAGCCGAACACCGCCAGCAGCGCCGCGAGCGTGAACGCCCTGGCCATCTCCGCCGAGCCGAGGAGGCGGGCGAGGCGATGCCCCGTCGTCACGGCACCCGCCGCGGCGTCGCGCCGCGCTCGAAGACGAGGTCCCGTTCGCCGACGCCGACCAGCGGCACCGACTTGAGCTTGAAGGACAGGAGCACCAGGAGCAGCCAGCCCCACAGCATGATCGGGGTGGACTCGGTGAGCCCCTGCACCAGCAGCACGACGGTGAACAGGCTGGGCAGCAGCGTCAGCGGAGAGTAGGGGCGATGCGCGTCGAGATCCCATCGCGGCCGGTCGACGGCGAAGAACCAGGAGCGCCAGAGCAGGCTGCCGTACGCGATGGCCATCAGCACGAGGCCGACGACGCCGAGCTGCAGCAGCACGTCCAACCACATGTTGTGGGCGTGGAAGACGGTGATGCCGTGGTCGACGATCCAGCCGTCGAAGGCCGGGTCCGTGGGCACCCAGGGACTCGAGAACCCGTTGCCGATCCCGGGGTGCTCCGCGACGCGCTCCAGGACCTTCTCCCAGATCTTGCTCGACCGGCCGGTCAGATCCGCGCTGCGGCCGAGCAGGCCGAGCAGCGGTTCCCGCAGCAGCCAGAGCACGAGGGCGCCTACGGCGGTCGACCCGATCGCGATGACGTAGATCCGGGTGCGCGCGCCGGGTGAGGTGGCGCGCCGCATGAGCAGGGCGACGAGGAGCACGACGGCTGCGGCTCCGGCGCAGGCGAGGGCGGTGGCCGACGCCGTGCGGAACAGGAAGTACGCGGCCAGCAGCATCCACAGCGCGAGCGTCGTGCGCCAGCGCGACCTCGCCGCGAACAGCACGCCGAAGGTGATGAGGGCGAAGAGCGACACGATGCCGAGCAGGTTCGCGTTGCCGAGGATGCCCTGGATGCGCCCTCCGTCGAAGAGGTTGTCCCGGACCCAGTACCACTGCGGGTCGATCTTCCCCGGCGGGAGGTCGACGAAGTTCGGCAGCAGCGGGCCGTGCAGGACGAGCGAGACCCAGAGCTCGAGCGCGAGCGACAGCCCCAGGATCCACTTGAATGCGGAGGACAGCGCGCGGACGATCTCGTGCCAGGTGAGCACGTGCGCGATGAAGAGGCCGTTCACGGTGACCGCGGCGAACAGGACGCCCGTCGCCACGGTCGGCACACGCCACTGCGACCAGACGACGGAGAGGAGGGCGAGGGCCGCGTAGCCGAGGGCCGCCCACGGCAGCCGGCGCCAGCGGAACGGCTGCGGACGGTTCCGGGCGAGCATCGGGATCCCGACCGCCAGCGTGGCCGCGGTGAAGAGCGCGAGCGTGATCGCCGCGCCGACCTCTCCCAGCAGGTTGTAGACCGCGGAGTGGGCGAACGCCACGAAGAGGACGGCGATGACGTACCCGCGCAGCAGGAGGTGCCCCGTGGATTCGCGCTCGGGCGCGGTGGGCGGGGCGGCCACCGGGTGCTTGGTGTACTGGGCCATCGCGACTCAGGCTACCTCGACGGGCCCGGATCCGACCCGTCCGTCGCCCCGGGCTCTACGCTGGGGGCATGCTGCGCAGCCTCACGAACGTGCCCCGCGACTACGCCTGGGGGTCGCCGTCGCTCCTCGCCGAACTCGAAGGGCGCGTGCCGTCCGGGGCGCCGGAGGCCGAGGTGTGGTTCGGCGACCACCCGGGCGACCCCGCCGACCTCGACGGCGGAGGGACGCTGGACGAGGTGACGGGTGGCACGCTGCCCTACCTTCTGAAGCTGCTCGCAGCCGCGCGGCCGCTGTCGATCCAGGTGCACCCGACGAAGGAGCAGGCGAGGGACGGCTGGGCGCGGGAGAGCGCCCTGCCGCTCGACGACCCGCGACGCAACTACCGCGACGACAACCACAAGCCGGAGCTCCTCGTCGCCCTCAGCGAGCACTTCGAATCGCTCAGCGGTCTGCGTCCGGTCGCCGACACCCTGCGTCTCCTCGACGCCCTCGACGACGCCCCGGGAGTGCGGTCCCTGCGCGAGCGGCTCACGGGCGCGGCGGACCCGCTCGGAGACGCGATCGGGTGGCTGCTCGGGGGAGAGGCGCAGACCGCGGTGGACGAAGTCATCGCCGCCGTCCGCCGTGCCGCGGACGGACCCGCGGGGCAGGAGCACCCGTCGCTGCGCGCCGTCGCCGCCATCGCCGAGACGTCGCCCGGAGATCCGGGGGTCGTGGTCGCTCTGCTCATGAACCATCTCGTGCTGCGTCGCGGCGAGGGCGTCTTCCTGCGGGCCGGCCTGCTGCACGCGTACCTCTCCGGTCTCGGCGTGGAGATCATGGCGGCCAGCGACAACGTGCTCCGCGGCGGCCTGACGCCCAAGCGCATCGACGTGCCGGAGCTGCTCGCGATCCTGGACACCACGCCGGGCGAGGTGCCGGTGCTGCGACCGGCGGGCGACGAGGCCGTGACGACGTACTCCGTGCCGGTGCCGGACTTCGCCCTCCGCCGGGTGCGCCTCGACGGCGCGCCGATCACCGTGGAGGTGGACGGCCCGACGATGGTGCTGGCCACCGGCGGTGCGGTCCGGGTGGCCACGGAGTCGGGAGCGGACATCGCGCTCCGGATCGGCGCGGTCGCCTTCGCCGATGCCGATGAGCGCCGCCTGACGCTCTCGGGCACGGGGGAGGCTTTCGTGGCCACCCCCGGGCACTGATCCGCGCGGGCGCGACACGCCGAGAGGCGTCCATGAACCTTCAAGAATCGCTTGAGGGTTTACGATCCGCGACTTGACCGGAGCGAATGACACGGGTGTAATTAGGTGAGCACGGCCCGCCAGGGGGGCGGTTTTTGAAGGGTTGGAGGTCGAGATGACGGGATACCGTTCCGATGTGCCGGAGAACTGGTTCGTCGATCCGGTCAACCTCGGTGTCCCCGGGGTCCGCCGGTCCGACCCGGACAACGACAATGCCCTCGCGTGGCAGAGCGACGCCCTGTGCTCGCAGACCGACCCCGAGGCCTTCTTCCCGGAGAAGGGCGGCTCCACGCGCGACGCCAAGCGCATCTGCACCTCGTGCGACGTGCGCGGCGAGTGCCTCGAGTACGCGCTGGCCAACGACGAGCGCTTCGGCATCTGGGGCGGCCTCTCCGAGCGCGAGCGTCGCAAGCTCAAGCGTCGCGCCAGCTGACGCCTCTCCGCCGCGCGGCTTCGTGGGCGCGCCGGGAGCGGTGCGCTTCCCGGCATGACACCGCGCATAGGCTGACCACGTCATGCCAGCCCGAGTTCATGCCCTCATCGTCGCGCGCCCCGGCCCCTCCGCACGCGCCCAGCTCCTCCGCACGCTCGACGCCGTGCGCGCCCAGACCGTCCCGCCCGCGGCCGTCACGCTGATCATGTGCGGCGACGCCGCCACCGCTCGGGAGAGTGAAGCGGTCGCCGCCACGGTCGAGGGCATCATCGAGGCACGGCCCTCGACGTCCTTCGCTGAGGCCATCGACCTGGCGCGCCCCCGCATCCTCGACGGCTCCGCGATCTGGATCCTCGCGCAGGACACCGCGCCGCACCCGCGCGCCCTGGAGCGCCTCACCGGCATGCTGGAGCGCTCGCCGTCCGCCGCGATCGTCGCGCCGAAGCTCGTCGCCACCGACAACGACCGCGAGATCGTGTCCCTGGGCGTGAGCATGACCACCTTCGGCCGCGCGGTGGAGCTCGCGGCGGGGGAGCTGGACCAGGGTCAGCACGATCGGATGGATGATGCCCTCGGCGCCGACATCCGCGGCCTGCTCATCCGCGGCGAGGTGCGCGAGGCCCTGCGCCCCGACCCCGCCCTGGCCGGCGCGGACGAGGGTCTCGATCTCGGCGTGCGCGCGCGGCTCGGAGGCGGTCGGGTCGTGCTCGCCCCGGCGGCGCGGGTCTCCGCCGCTCCGGACGGTCCGGCGGCACTGCCGACAGGACGATCCCGCCGTGCCTTCGTCACCCGCCTCGCGCAACTGCACCGGCGTCTCGCTTACGCCCCGGCGGCCGCGGTCCCTCTGCACTGGCTGACCTTCCTGCCCCTCGCGCTCTGGCGCTCCCTCACCCATCTCGTCGGCAAGCGGCCGGAGGCGGTGTTCCCGGAGTGGGGAGCCGCCCTCACCGCCATGCTCCGGTTCGCGGCCGTCGCGCGATCGCGGGCTCGGATCCGGTCCTTCCGCTCCTCCACCTGGGCGAGCATCGCCCCGCTGCGGGTCACCCCGTCGCAATTGCGACGGCGGCTCGACGACGGGCACGGCAGCGAGCACGGAGCCGTCAGTGAGCTCCGCTTCTTCTCCGGCGGCGGGGCATGGGCGGTCCTTGCCGCACTCGTGGTGAGCATCGCCTCCTTCACCAGCCTCCTCGCCTGGCCGGCGCTGGGCGGGGGCGGGCTGCTTCCGCTGCGGGAGACGGTCGGCGCGCTGTGGAGGGACGCCGCCTGGGGGATGCGCGGGGTCGGTCTCGACGTCGTCGGCCCCGCCGATCCGTTCGCCGCCGTCGTCGCCCTGCTCGGCTCGCTGTGGCCCGGCGCGCCCTCCTTCGCGGTGGTCCTGCTGTGGATCCTCGCGCTTCCCCTCGCCGTCCTCGGCGGGTGGTTCGCCGCCACCCGGGTCACCGATCGTGCCGGCCTGCGCATCTTCGCCGGTATCGCGTGGGCCCTCGCGCCGACCTTCCTCACCGCGCTCGTCGACGGCCGACCGGCCGCGGTCCTCGTGCATCTGCTGCTGCCGTGGCTGTTCCACTCCGCCGTCGTCGCACACCGCTCCTGGGGCGCCGCCGGCAGCGCGTCCCTGCTCCTCGCCGCCGTCGTGGCGTGCGCACCGGTGCTCGCGCCGGCGCTCGCCGTGCTGTGGGTCGTGGCGCTCGGGATCGTGCTCGGCACCGCGCAGTTCCGCGGCGCCGGCCGCCTCCTCTGGCTGCCCCTGCCCACGGCTGCCCTGTTCGCGCCGCTGATCTTCTGGCAGCTCGCCCACGGCACCCCCCTGGGCCTGTTCGCGGACCCCGGCCTGACCTGGCTCGGGCCGCAGGCCGCGGCCGATGCCGCCGGGCGTCTCGCCCTCGCCACCGGGTTCCCCACCGAGGATCTCGCCCGCTGGTCGACGGTCGTCCCCGGCACCTGGGCGGCACTGCTGTGCGCTCCGCTCGCGCTGCTCGCCCTGGGGTCGGCCGTGTCCCCGCGGTGGCGCGCCGGCATCACCCTCCTGGTCGTCGCCCTGACCGGGCTGGGGACCGCGTTCCTCGCCGTGGACGTCAGCGTCGCCTTCACGCAGGGCACCGCCGTCCCGATCTGGCCGGGCACCGGATTGAGCCTCGCGTGGATCGGCGTGGTCGGCGCCGCGACGGTCACCCTGGACACGGCCTTCCCGCTGCCTCGGCTCCGCGTCGCCGCGACGGGTGTGGCGGCTCTCGCGCTCGTCGCCTGCGCCGTACCCGCCCTCACCGCGCTCCACACCGATCGATCGGCGCTGACCAATGGTCCCGAGTCGACGCTTCCGGCGTACGTGCGCGCCCAGGCGGCCGGGGACCAGCCCGTCGCGACCCTCATCCTCACGCCGCAGAACGACGGCGGGCTCGCCGTCGAGGTCGTCCACGGCGCCAGTGAGACCCTGGGCGCACAGACGACGATGCTCTCGACCGCGGTCGAGCCCCAGGGCGACGACGTCTCCACCCTCGCGGTGGATCTCATCTCGGCCCGCGACTTCGACGCGCCCTCGGAGCTGCTCGAACGGGGGATCAGCTACGTGCTCCTCGCGGCGGTGGACGACGAGGGGGATCGAGCCCGGTCGCTGCGGACCGCGTCCGTGGCGGCCATCGACCAGCGCGCCGGTCTCATGCAGGCCGGGTCCACCCACCGCGGCGTGCTGTGGCGTCTCGAGGGGGAGCCCGCCGCACCCGCCGAGCTGAGCGGGAGCGCGGAGGGCACGGCGCGCCTCGTCGTGACCGTCCAGCTGCTGGTCGTCCTCGCCGCTCTGCTGCTGTCCATCCCGACCCGTGCGA
>NZ_RBLT01000022.1:0-232 GCF_003989315.1 Microbacterium sp. HSID17254 | reverse complement strand
AAAAAAAAAAAAAAAAAAAAAAAAAAAAAAAAAAAAACAAACAACATACGAATAAGAAAAGATTGATATACTAACAGCAATCTACTGCGTCCACATGATACATATGAACTACACCTACGCAGACACACTGCCATCAGTACATAGCAAGCATGTCAAGTTGAACCTACGGACTACTACATAGTTCAATGTCTTCGCGTACGGATCGTCACACAGAAGCTATCTACCATTGTGA
>NZ_RBLT01000218.1:0-721 GCF_003989315.1 Microbacterium sp. HSID17254 | reverse complement strand
CCTGGCCTGGTCCGGACTGTCCGGCCTGGCATCGCACGTGCAGCAGGAGGTTCAGTCATGACCCGCAGCACCCTCCCGAGCCCCGACGCCGTCTCCGCCGAGGCGCTCCGCACCGTCGTCGACGGGCGCTGGGCCCGGGCCCGGCAGGAGACCCGCGAGCAGCTGGCGGCCAACCCCGAGATGCGCGCGGACCCCGACCTGACCTCCGCGCAGTACCGCGAGTGGCTCACCGACTCGCTGCAGCTCCTCACGTCCTCGGGCCGCCCGCACACCGGGTTCGACCCGTCGGTCGGCGGCCAGGGGGACGGCGGGGGGGTCGTCGCCGCCTTCGCGATGCTCGCCTACGGCGACCTGTCGCTCCTGGTCAAGGGCGGCGTGCAGTGGGGGCTGTTCGGCGGCGCGGTGCAGGTTCGCGGCACCGAGCGGCACCACGAGCAGTACCTCCGCAGCATCATCGACGGCGAGCTGCTCGGCTGCTTCGCGATGACCGAGACCGGTCACGGCTCGGACGTCCAGCACCTGCACACCACCGCGACCTACGACCCGGCGGCGGGCGAGTTCGTCGTCCACACCCCGTACCCGCCGGCGCGCCAGGAGCACATCGGCAACGCCGCCCGGGACGGCCGGAGGGCGGTCGTGTTCGCCCAGCTCATCACCGGCGCAGAGCGGCCCGGCGGCCACGCCTTCCCCGTGCCCCGGCGCGCCCGCGCCGGACACCCCC
>NZ_RBLT01000217.1:0-721 GCF_003989315.1 Microbacterium sp. HSID17254 | reverse complement strand
GTCGAAGTCGGAGTGCCAGAAGAGCCCGCCGCCGCCGAGCCCGGGCTTGTAGTTGATGCGGCTCGGGTGGACGTACACGTCGGAGCCGAGGGTCTGGCGGGCCCGCGACAGCACCCGCTCGTCGCGGACCAGCCGGCGGATCGCCTCGGAGATCCGGTGGACCTGGAAGATCGAGCGGACCTCGTCGGAGGACTTCTCGACGACGCAGCGCTCGTCGGCGCGGACCACGGGGTCGCGGGCGAGCCGGTCCAGCTCGGCCTGGTACTCCTCGATCTCGCCGGCCGTGCGCAGGCCTGGGACCTGCACGAAGCCGTCCCGCTCCTGCGCCTCCAGCTCCTCGGCCCCGAACCTCTCCTCGCCCGCCCGCGCCCCCCACCCGCTGGGCTCCGCACGCTCGCTGAAGGCGGGGGGGATCTCGACGCGTGTGGGGTAGCGGTCCCCGGCGGTGCGCGCGAGACGCGGTTCGTCGTTTCCGACCGGTGCGGTCATGGACCCTCCTGTGAGTCGCTGTGGGTTCGGTGTCCCTTCGAATGGGTGTCGTGTGGACGACCGCGAGGGGCGTTCCCGCTGTCACACAGCGGAAACGCCCCTCGCGAGGTCGATCCCCGGACGGAGGCTCAGTCCTCCGTGATCAGCGGGTACACGCCGTTCTCGTCGTGCACCTCCCGGCCGGTGACCGGCGGGTTGAAGACGCACACGCACGTGATGGTGGTCTTCGGGC
>NZ_RBLT01000216.1:0-723 GCF_003989315.1 Microbacterium sp. HSID17254 | reverse complement strand
GGTTCCTCGACGCGCTCGCCGGGGTCACCGAGCCCGGGCAGAAGCGCAAGATCATCGGCCGGGAGTTCATCCGGGTCTTCGAGACGGCCACCGCCGAGGTCGTCGCCGACCACCACGTCGGGTTCCTGGTCCAGGGCACGCTCTACCCCGACGTCGTCGAGTCCGGTGGCGGCGACGGCACCGCGGTGATCAAGAGCCACCACAACGTCGGCGGGCTGCCCGACGACGGCGAGTTCGACCTGGTCGAGCTGCTGCGCGCGCTGTTCAAGGACGAGGTACGGATGGTCGGCGCCGCGCTGGGGCTGCCCGCGGTGATCGTCGCCCGCCAGCCGTTCCCCGGTCCGGGCCTGGGCATCCGCATCATCGGCGAGGTCACCCGCGACCGGCTGGAGACCCTGCGTGCCGCGGACGCCATCGCCCGCGAGGAGCTCACCGCCGCCGGGCTGGACCGCGAGATCTGGCAGTGCCCGGTGGTGCTGCTCGCCGACGTCCGAAGCGTCGGTGTGCAGGGCGACGGCCGCACCTACGGCCATCCGATCGTCCTGCGCCCGGTGTCCAGCGAGGACGCGATGACCGCGGACTGCACCCGGCTGCCCGACGACGTCGTCGAGCGGATCTCGGCCCGGATCACCAACGAGGTGGCCGAGGTCAACCGGGTCGTCGTCGACGTGACGAGCAAGCCCCCGGGCACCATCGAGTGGGAGTGACCAGGGCCTGACGTCA
>NZ_RBLT01000215.1:0-723 GCF_003989315.1 Microbacterium sp. HSID17254 | reverse complement strand
CGACGGCGTCGGGCTGGCCGGCCTGAGAACCCCCTCGCTCGGCGAGAGGGTGAAAGTGGCGAACGAGAGGGAGGGGCGCGGCCTGAAGCTGCCCCGGCTCATCGGCGGCGCCGCGACCTCCCGCCAGCACACCGCGGTGAAGATCGCCCAGCGGTACCAGGGCGACGTCCTGCACGTCCTGGACGCCTCCCGGGTCGTCGGGGTCGTCTCCGACCGGCTCGACGACGACCGCGCCGAGGCCCTGTCCAAGCGCAACGACGCCGACCAGCAGCGGTTGCGCGAGCAGCACGAGGGACGGCAGGCCAAGCCGCTGCTGCCCTTCGCCGACGCCGTCGCCAACCGCGAGGCCGTGGACTTCGGCGAGCCGCCCGTCCCGGAGTTCACCGGGGTGCGGCCGTGCGAGCCGACGATCGCCGAGCTCCGCGAGCTGATCGACTGGCAGTTCCTGTTCCTGGCCTGGGAGCTCAAGGGCAAGTTCCCGCAGATCCTGAACTCGCCGGTCGCCAAGGAGCTCTACGACGACGCCAACGCGATGCTGGACCAGATCATCGCCGAGGACCGCTTCACCGCGAAGGGCGTCTACGGCTTCTGGCCGGCCCGTGCCGAGGGCGAGGACATCGTGATCTCGCCGGACGGCGGTGACGTGCGGCTCCCGCTGCTGCGCCAGCAGAACGTGAAGCCGGACGGGCGGGCCCACCGCCGCCTCGTCGACTACCTGGTGCC
>NZ_RBLT01000214.1:0-724 GCF_003989315.1 Microbacterium sp. HSID17254 | reverse complement strand
CTGCCGCTCGCCGGCGCCTGAGAGCCGGCCTGGCACCCGGGGGCCAGCGCTGGCGCGGGCGACGGGTGTGCCGGAGGTCCCCGTGCGGCCAGGATCGACGGCCATGCGTACGACGGCAGCGGTGCTGTGGGAACCCGGTGGCAAGTGGCAGATCGAGGAGGTCGAGCTCGCCTCCCCGAACGCCGGCGAGGTGATGGTCGCGTTGACAGAGTCGGGCCTGCGCCACTCCGACGAGCACCTCGTGACCGGCGACCTGCCCGCGGTACTGCCGATGGTCGGCGGCCACGAGGGCGCGGGCCGGGTCATCGAGGTCGGACCGGGTGTCACCGAGCTCGAGGTCGGCGACCCGGTCGTGATGACCTTCCTGCCGTCCTGCGGGCGCTGCCCGTACTGCTCCAAGGGTCAGCGGAACCTCTGCAACGACGGCGCCGGCGCCACCCTCGGCCCGCAGCTCGACGGCACCTACCGGTTCCACGCCCGCGGTGAGGACCTGGGCCAGATGTGCCTGCTCGGCACGTTCGCCCGGCACACCGTCGTCCCCGTGAAGTCCGCCGTGAGGATCGACGAGGGTTTCCCGCTGGACCTGGCCTCGCTGGTCGGCTGCGGCGTCACCACCGGCTTCGGCTCCTCGGTGCGCACCGCGGACCTGCGGGCCGGGGACACCGCCGTGGTTATCGGGATCGGCGGGATCGGCGCGAACGCCGTGCAGGGTGCCCGGGCGGCG
>NZ_RBLT01000213.1:0-725 GCF_003989315.1 Microbacterium sp. HSID17254 | reverse complement strand
GCACGGCTCCCTCCCGGGCTCGTTCAACTGACAGGTTGAACAGAGACGTGTCCCGCGCTACGGTCTGTTCAACCGAGAGGTTGAACGAGGAGGGGTCGTGGAGGACCGGCTGAACCGGGTCTTCGCCGCACTGGCGGACCCGATCCGGCGCGACATGGTGGCCCGGCTGGCGACGGCCGACGCGACCGTGACCGAGCTGGCCGAGCCCTACGACGTCTCCGTGCAGGCCGTCTCCAACCACATCCGGGTCCTGGAGGGCGCGGGGCTGGTCCGGCGCAGCCGGCAGGCCCAGCGCCGTCCGGTGCACCTCGATGCGGAGGTCTTCGACCTGATGACGGCCTGGATCGAGCGGTACCGGCGGCAGGTGGAGGAGCGCTACGCGCGCCTCGACGACCTCCTCGACGCCGAGACCGCACCCACCGAGCACGAGGAGACGGCATGAGCACCACCGGCACCCGCGGCACGGCCGTCGACACCGTCGACGACCTGCCCGCCCTCCGCATCACCCGCGAGCTCGACGCCCCGCCGGAGCGGGTCTTCGACGACCACGGCGACGAGGACAAGGTCCGTCGCTGGCTGGGGCCGCGCGGGCTGACGATGACCGTGCACCGCTGGGACGCCGTGACCGGCGGCGGCTACCGCTACACCCACGCCGGCGACGACGGGGAGTACCGCTTCTTCGGCTCCTTCCACGAGGTCCGGGCCCCGGAGCGGATCGTGCAGAC
>NZ_RBLT01000212.1:0-727 GCF_003989315.1 Microbacterium sp. HSID17254 | reverse complement strand
GACGACAGGGATGTAAAGGACCGCGACTCCGCGAATGACAGCCAGGGAACACCCGCGCGATATGGCAGGCGCTACCTTTTCACTGAACGGAAGGGGCCAGGTTCATCCGGCTTCGCGGAACTGCGGTTGCGAGGCAGTGGCCCGGGGCCCGGGCGTGGAACCGGACCGGCCGGCGTTCTCGTTGAAGCCGTCGACGACTTCGGCGGGGATCCGGCCGCGTGCGGCGATGGTGTACCCGTTCGTGCGAGCCCACTCACGGATCGCCTTGTTGTGTTCGCGCTGCTCGGTGGTTGCGGTCGAGCCCGCACCACCCGGTCGACGGCCCCGAGTCATCCCTGCGGCGGCGGCGCTGGTGGGGCGGCGAGCTGCAGCGACGAAGGGAGCGAGGGCGTCACGCAGAGCGGAGGCGTTGCTGGTGCTCAGATCGATCTCGTAGGTGACGGCGTCCATCACGAATTCGACGGTCTCGTCGGCGGAACTGCCATCGAGGTCATCCACCAGGGTGACGTGTTCGATCCGAGCCATGAATGATCCCTCGTCGCAATCGCCAATCAGAGCAAGGAGTGGTGAGCGTAGCGAGGAATAATCTGCGGCGAAACGCACGACGCGACCGGACGGCTCTCAGACACCCCCAGGGGCCAGCGCCACGACGTCGACGACCTCCTCGAGTGCACCGGCCGAGGTCACCAGCAGGGCTTCCGGCAGGGTTCCGCTCGTGGTGGTCCTG
>NZ_RBLT01000211.1:0-730 GCF_003989315.1 Microbacterium sp. HSID17254 | reverse complement strand
GAGTCCTCGGTGTGTTGGTCACCGGTGTCGGGCGGTGCGGACGCGCAGGCCGCGGCGGTGCGGGCTGGGCTGTGGGTGGGCGGTGTGTCGTCGAGCGAGGACGGCGGCGATCGCTGGGACCAGTGGTCGGCCAGCGTGCTTGCCGCCCTGTCGATGGCCGCTGATCTGTCCGGGCGGGACATGTCCACCGTGGCGCGGTGGGTCTTCTCCACGACCAGCCACGCGCGCGGCCGGGGGGCGGGTGAAGCGCTGGAGGTGTTGGGCCGCAACCCCGGTGGTCGTGTCCCGGAGGGCACGTTGGACGCTCTGCGGCAGGTTCTGGCCACCGATGCCCGCAAGACCCGCGATTCGATCTTCATGACCTTGTCCGAAGCGGTGAAGTTCATGACCGATCCGCAGGTCGCGGCTCTGGTCACTGGTAGCGGTGGCGGCGAGGAACTCGACGCCGAGCAGCTCGTTGCTGGTCGCGGGTCGTTGTTCGTGGTCGGTTCCGACCGTGAGCATGCCTCGATCGCGCCACTGCTGGCGGCGATGACGGGCCATCTCGTCGAGACAGCCAAACGGGGCGCCTCGTCGCGCCCGAAGGGGCGTCTGGATCCGCCGCTGGGGTTGTTCCTCGAGGCGGCCGCGTTGATCACCCCGTTGCCGCTGGACCGCTGGGTCGCCGCCGCCGGCTGGCGGCGGCTCCACCTCGAACGGACTGTCCCGTCCCCGTCCCAGCCTGCCCAGC
>NZ_RBLT01000210.1:0-730 GCF_003989315.1 Microbacterium sp. HSID17254 | reverse complement strand
CCCAGCAGCGGTGGGGCTTCGTGCTCGACGGCATGGTCGCCCAGGGCTGGATGACCCAGGCCGACCGGGCGCAGCAGAGGTTCCCGCAGTGGCGTGAGGCCTCCGCGGCCGAGGGCGGCGGCATCCCCGGCGACGACAAGGGCCACATCTACAACGCGGCCCGCGCCGAGCTGGAGAAGCTCGGGATCTCCGAGACCGAGATCAACACCCAGGGGTTGACGGTCACCACGACGATCGACCCGAAGGCCCAGGAGGACGCGGCGACGGCCGTGGCGAAGGTCATGGACGGCCAGCCCGACAACCTGCGGTCCTCGCTCGTGTCGGTGAACCCGAAGACCGGCGCGGTCATCGCCTACTTCGGCGGGGAGAACGGCGTCGGCCTCGACTACGCCTCGGTGCTCAAGCAGCCCGGCTCGTCGTTCAAGCCGTTCGTGCTCGCCGCGGCGCTGCAGGCGAACCCGCCGGTCGGTCTCGGCACGAGCTACGACGGCTCCTCCCCCCAGGAGCTCGCCGGCACCACGGTCACCAACTCCGAGGGCGTGAGCTGCGGCCGGTGCTCGGTGAAGGAGGCCATGACCAAGTCGATCAACACGGTCTTCTACCGGATGGGGCTCGACGTCGGCCCGCAGCGGGTCGCCGACGCCGCGCACCAGGCCGGCATCCCCGCCGACCTGCTGCCGAACCCCACCGGCGGCGTCTCCCTGGGTGACCGCGAGGTCCACCCCGAGGA